>NZ_RZSB01000177.1:0-9091 GCF_004023285.1 Mesorhizobium sp. M2A.F.Ca.ET.067.02.1.1 | reverse complement strand
GGAGACGGCGCTGTCGCGCTCGACGCCCAGTTGCCAGTTCGAGGCCTGAGGACGATCCGCGGCGTCGTCCATTTTCGAGTGGCGACGCCGCGGTGATTGGCTGCACATTGGCCGATCTGGAAAGGGCTGCGGGAGAAATCGCATGGATAGCTTGCGGGAATTAACGGCCGCTGACGAAACGCTCGATCCGGCGGACTGGGCCGATGCGGAAGCGCTCTCGCACCGGATACTCGATGACGCCATCACCTATCTCAGGGATGTGCGTGAGCGTCCGGTGTGGCGCGAGATGCCGGCCGATGTGCGATCGTTCTTCAAGACACCCCTGCCGCGATCGCCGGCGCCGGTGGCCGAGGTCTATGACGATGTCGCCCGCAACGTCATGCCTTATCCGATGGGCAACATCCATCCGCGTTTCTGGTCCTGGTATATGGGGGCCAGCAACTTCACCGGCGCGATCGGCGATTTCCTGGCCGCGATCCAGGGGTCCAATCTCGGCGGCGGCAACCATGCCGCCGGCTTGCTGGACAGCCAGGTGGTCAACTGGATGAAGGAGATGATGGGCTTCCCGGCCTCGTCCAGCGGCACGCTGGTCAGCGGCGGTTCGATGGCCAACATCATCGGCTTGACCGTGGCGCGCAACGCCAAGGCCGGCGTCGACGTGCGCGAGCGGGGTGTCGCCGCTATGCCGAAGCCGTTGCGCTACTACGCTTCGGACCAGGTCCATTCCTGCCACCGCAAGGCCATGGAAGCGCTTGGCCTCGGCAACCGGGCGCTGCGGCGAATCCCGACCGACGCAGGGTTGCGCATCGACATCGGCGCGCTCAAAGCGGCCATCGCGGAGGATCGCGAGGCGGGTTTCAAGCCGGCCTGCGTGATCGGCACCGCCGGCACGGTCAACACCGGCGCGGTCGACGATCTGCAGGTGCTGGCGAAAGTGGCGGCCGAAGAAGACCTCTGGTTCCATGTCGACGGCTGCATCGGCGCGCTGATCGCGATCGCGCCCGAGAACCGATCGCTCGTCGCCGGTATCGAACAAGCCGATTCGATCGCGCTCGACCCGCACAAATGGCTGCATGCGCCTTTCGAGGCCGGCTGCGCGCTGGTGCGGGACGCGTCGGCCCACCGCAACACATTTGCCGTCACGCCGGAATATCTGGAATCGACGCCGCGCGGCCTTGCCTCCGGAGCGTGGCTGAACGACTACGGGCTTCAAACGTCGCGCGGTTTTCGCGCGCTGAAAATCTGGATGGCGCTGAAGGAGCATGGCGTCGAAAAGTTCGGCCGGCTGATCGACCAGAACATCGCCCAGGCTCGTTACCTCGCCGGACTGATCGAGGCGGAGCCGGCGCTCGAACTGATGGCGCCGACCACCATCAACATCGTCAGCTTCCGACACCGGCTTGATGACGGGTCCGAAGAGCGGCTCAAGGCGTTCAACACCGAGATCATGTTGAGACTGCAGGAAGAGGGCATCGCGGCTCTGTCCGACACGACCGTGCACGGCCGGCATTGCCTGAGAGTGGCGATCGCCAATCACCGCACGCGCCGCGACGATCTCGACCTGCTGGTGCGCGAAACGCTTCGGCTGAGACGGGAAATCGAGGCTGCGACGCTGCCGGATGAAGACAAGTGCGCCTAGGACGTGTCATTCGGGCAGGCCGGCCAGCCGCAGGGCCTCAAAATATTTGGCGAAATAGGCCGGCCTGATTGGCCCAACCCGGTGCTTGAGGTTGGAAAGCGTCAGTTCTGGGTCGAGCTGCCGCGAACGCGCGATATACTTGCTCGCGGCATCCCGCCTGCCGGCCATGGCATTGCTGGCGGCGGCTACACGCAGACCAGTAAGATAATATGGCTGCGCCCGTGAAGCCGCTTCCGCCAGCGGCCAGGCGGTATCGTAGCGGCCGGCCACGAAATGGGCGAATGCGGTGAAGGTCTGCATGAAGAAGGTCAGCGGATCGAGCGGGCTCAGCCGTCTTGCCCGCGACAGGTGCTCGATGGCGATGTCCGGATCGCCGTAGCAGGCCTTGAGGTAGCCGCTGGCGCTCCAGGCGGTGGCGCAGTTCGGGTTGAGCACGAGCGCCCGATCGACCAGCGCCGAGCCGGCCTCGTAGTCGCCGACGACGTAGCCAAGCGCCACACTGCTGAAGGCCAGCGCCACCGCATCGTCTTGACCGTGAATGACGACGTTGCCGACCAGGCGGGCGACTTCGGCGGTCTCCTGATGCCGGTTGGTCATCCAGCCATTTGCCATCCGCCAGAAATAGCACCAGGCGGCAGCGCCCTGTGTCGCGGCAAAGTCGGGGTCGAGCTCGATGGCCTTGTAGAACTGCGGCAGCGCCTCATCCAACCCCTCCCTCGTCCAGCGGTAAAGGCTCGTCATGCCGCGCAGATAGTGGTCATAGGCGTCGAGACTTTCGGTAGGCTTGCGCTTGGCGCGGGCCATCTCGGCCTGCTCGAGCCGGGGCGAAATCGCGCCGATGACGCGGGAGGCGACGAGGTCCTGCAGTTCGAATACCTCCGACACGTCGCCCTCGAAGCGATCGGCCCAGAGACTTGTCCCCGCCGCCGCCTCGACGAGCTGGCCGGCCACGCGCAGCCGGCTGCCGGCCTTGCGGACGCTGCCTTCCAGCACGTAGCGGACCCCAAGTTCGCGGCCCACGCGGGTGACGTCGACCGCCCGGCCCTTGTAGGCAAAGGCGGAATTGCGTGCGATCACGAACAGCCAGCTGACATGCGACAGCGCCGTCGTGATCTCCTCGACGACGCCGTCGGTGAAATAGTCCTGCTCGACGTCGCCGCTCATGTTCTGGAACGGCAGGACTGCGATCGACGGCTTTTCCGGCACCGAAACGGCAGGGCGCGGCGCCTTCATTTCCTCGGACGTGCCGCTGTCAGCTACTGGCTCCTTCGGCGCCATGTCGGGCGCTTCGATCCGTTCGACCAGCGCCCGCGTCGCCTCTTCGGGTTCGACGCCGAGCTCGCGCTTCAGGGCTTCCCTGCAGGCCAGGAACTGGCGGAAGGCGTCGTTGGTCTTACCGCGGTGGTGGAAGATGCGGATCAGGGCGCGGTGGGCCTGCTCGGCGCATGGGTCGAGCGCCACCAATCTTTCGGCCAATGCTTCGCAGGCCTGTTCCTCGCGTGCGTCCCATCCCGGCAAAAGGCTAAGCCGCTCGGCCAAATCCAGCGCCTTGCGCGTGTAGTTCGCCCGAAGCGGCGCAAGCCATTCGTCGACCTCGCCCGCGAAAGACAACCCGTCGAGCAGATCCCCCCGGTAGAGGTCGGCAGCAGCCGCAAGGTTAGTGCCGTCTTCGGCCTGCCACGCGCCGTCGAAAACCCAGATGTCAGCCTCATCGGCATCCGCCGCCAGCCAGATGGTGTCGGCATTGCCTTCGACGCGAATGGCGGCGTCGCCGGTTGACGGAAACAGCCGCCTTATGTCGACCAGGGCCTGGCGCAGGCTGTTTCGCGCTTGTTGCTCGCCGCTACCGGCCCACAACATCGCCGCCACCCTCTCGCGGCGAAGGCCCTTGGGACCGGCCAGGACGAGCGCGGCAAAGAGCAGCGACGTCTTGCGCGTCGCGAAATGCAGAGGTTGCCCGCCTGCGGAGACAACCTCGATGCCGCCAAGCAATCGGATATGCACCCCGGCCCCCTTGAAAAAGCCCTGGGCAGAATATCACGTCCTGCATTCGACTTAACGACGATTTAGCGCGGTTTTTCCCGCGCTTTCACGCTTGGATGAACATCGGCCAAGCGCGCCGGTGGAACATTGCCTTCGTGAATTCGAACGAGGGAGAATGGGAATGGCGTATATCAGCATCAGAACCTTCCACCCCACCACCCGGCTTGCCGCCACGTTTGCCACCAATATCGCGATGGCCTTCGCTGGGCTCCAGCGCCGATATCAGGTTGCAAGGCGGCGTCGGGCTTTGGCCGGGCTGTCGATGTCGGAACTGAAGGATTTCGGCTATCCAGTCGATGAGGCTCCCGCCGATATCGCGGCGCGCGACCGCATTGTCAGGCGTCGCGCGCAGCAGTGAACCGCTTGCGAGTAGGCGGCAGCGGGAATAGATCTCAACCAGCCGCCAGCGCGGCGCCCGGCAGATAGAGCATGATCGGCCGGATCTCGTAGACGGCGGAAGGGTTGACGCGCTTGAGATCGCGCGCGGCAGCGATAGCTTCGTCCTGGTCGGCGCAGTCGAGGACATAGAGGCCGAGCAACTGTTCCTTGGTCTCGGCAAAGGGACCGTCGATCACCATGCCGTCGCCGGGACCGCGCAGCGTCACGGCCTGTGCCGTCGCGCCGAGCCTCGCCGCCGGGCCGAGCTTGCCTTCCCGGGTCAGCCTGTCGTTGACCTCGAGCAGGTCCTTCATCAGTGCGGCATCCTCGTCTGGTGTCCATGACTGGACGGTGTCTTCGACGTGGTAGGCAAGGATGGCGTAAAACATGGGGGCGGATTCCTCGTGCAGAAACGGGCGCACTATCACAAGGAAGAGGTTATCGATCCAGTACCGGCGTGGAACCGGCAACCGCCTGCTGACTCAAGCTGCCACCGGCAGCCGCAGCTCCGTCAGTAGGCCGCCGCCGGGGTAATTGGAAAGAGCGACCTCGCCGCCGGCGCCGCGGGCGATGTTGCGGGCGATGGTGAGGCCGAGGCCGAGGCCGCCGGTGGTGCGGTTGCGCGATTCCTCCAGCCGCACGAAGGAGCCGAACACCGCGTCAAGTTTCGCCTGCGGGATGCCGGGGCCCTCGTCGCGGATCGAGAGCGTGATCGTGTCGCCCGTTCGCCGCACGCCGAGATGCGCTTTCTTGCCGTAGGTCACCGCGTTCTGGATGAGATTGGTGATGCAGCGGCGCAGCGCCACCGGCCGCGCGATGCAGATCAGGCCGCGCGAAGGCGTCGCATCCTCGTCGAAGGATGCATCTTCGAAAGAGTCCGCCACCGATTCCACCAGCGACCAGAAATCTATCCGCTCGGCCTTTTCCTCGGTCACCTCGAATTTGGCGAAGTCGATGACGGAACTCGCGATGCTTTCGATGTCGGCGAGGTCGTGCGCCAGCGCCTCGCGCGCGGGCGACCTGCGCAACAGTTCGAGGCGGAGCCGCATGCGGGTAAGCGGCGTGCGCAGGTCATGCGCCAGCGCCGCCGCAAGGTGCTCGCGGTCCTCGACGTAATCGCGCAGCCGCATCTGCATGGCGTTGATCGCCTTCGCCGCGGCGCGGATCTCGCGGCTGCCGCTCTCTGAGATCGGCGGGCTTTTCAGGTCGTTGCCGATACGCGTCACCGCCGTTTCCATCATCCGGTAAGGCGCGGTCAGCCGGCGCAGCGACCAGATCGACATGATGACGATCAGACCGGCGATCAGCGAGTAGAGCGGCAGGCTGTCGAGGCTCAGGATCGGCCCCGCCGGCGTGATCGGTTCCGTGAAATTCAACCATTGCCCGTCGGAAAAACGCAATGATGCCGTCAGCTTGTCGCTCTGCGCGAAATCCGCGGCGAGGACCAGAAGGTCGCGTTCGACCTGGCCGACATCCTTGTTCACCGCCTGACCGTCCGGGACGTCGGCCTCCTGGGTGGCCGGATCGCGCCGCACGCGCGCATCGGTGATGCCGAATTTCGACAGGCGCCCGACCAAGATGTCCTCCAGTTCGGCCAGCTCGTCGTCGCCGGCGATCGAGGAGGTAACGGCGGGCGTGTCCGAAACCGTCAGCGCATAGGTCGAGTTGAACAGGCCGGACGCGGTCGCCTTGCGCTCTTCGGGCGTGGCGTCGTGCATCAGCTGCACGAGCGAATAGGCGCGGTCGTTCAACCGGTAGAGATCGACGACACCGTTGGCGGCGGCGCGGTCGCGTGCCACGATGTAAAGCGTCGCCACCTGGCTGAGCATGAGGCCGGCAATGACGATGAGCAGCACCCAGGCAGGCAGGGTCTGCGGCAGAAAGCGTCTCATTCGGACGTTGTCTCGGGCAGGAACTGATAGCCGCCGCTGCGCACCGTCAGGATCAGTTTCGGCGTTTTCGGATCGTCTTCCATTTTGCGGCGCAGGCGGCTCACCAGAATGTCGACGCTGCGGTCGAAGCTGTAGCCGGTGTCGCCGCCGGAGAGCTCGATCAGCTGCTCGCGGGTCAGCACGCGTCCCGCGCTCTTGACGAGGGTCTGCAACAGGTTGAACTCGGCCATAGTCAGCTCTACCCGCACATCGTCGGGGGCCGTCAGGCGGCGGCGGGCGCAGTCCATCGTCCAGCCGGCGAAGCGGTATATCTGCTTGGCGACGGGGCGGCGCGGCTCGGCGCTGCCGTTGCGCCTCAGCACGGCGCGGATGCGGGCCAGAAGCTCGCGCGGATCGAAGGGCTTGGGCACATAGTCGTCGGCGCCCATTTCGAGACCCACAACACGGTCGGTCGTCTCGGTGACCGCGGTCAGCATGATGATCGGCGTGGTGTAGTTGGCGCGGATCTCGCGGCAAAGCTCGAGTCCGCTCCTTCCGGGCAGCATCACGTCGAGAACGATCAGGTCCACCGGCGTGCGGCGCAGGACCGCCTCCATCTCGGTGCCGTCACCGGCTACCGTCGTGTGCAGCCCGCGCTTCTGGAAAAACTCTTGCAGCAGGTCGCGTATGCCCTTGTCGTCGTCAACGATCAGTATGTGTGCGTCCGATTTCACTCGAAACCTATGATTCTGTTAGCCGGGCGTCCCTTCGGCGATCTCTCACACGATAGAATTCGGGCCACATCTTGGCCAGTGGGCGCGATCGCCGCGCCGGTCGGGTTCCCCAGAAACAATCCAGAAACAAAATTCTACAGTCGAGAAAAACTGCTGAAAAATTTCAAGGTCATAACCGGTGCCGTGGCGGTCAGGTCATCGGCTGCGACGCAAGTTTCCGGAGTAACGGACGAGACCAATGCAGAGGTTCTGGATCAGCGTGATGGGTGCTTTGCTCAGCATATCGCTCATCACAGCAGCGGCCGGCGCCTCAACCGCAAAGGTCGCGCCACCGCTCACCCGGACCGAGCGCTGCACCAATCTGAGCCGTCAGGTTGACGAAGCCCTCGAAACCCATGCCGCGGCAACGCAGGTCACTGCGGCGAAAGCACTGCAAAGAAAGGGAGACCGGTTCTGCGCCAACAAGAAACAGGCACAGGGTATCCGGATGCTCGCAAACGCTTTGAAGCTGCTTGGAGTGACACCGATCGATCCCGTTCAGTGACGCTCATCAAGATCTGCAAGAAAAAGGAAATGAAGCCATGAAGAAGTCCATCCTCTCCGCCCTCGGCCTCGGTGTTGCCCTCGCTTTCGCCATGCCGGCTCTCGGCAACGCCGCCGCCACGACGACCGCTGCTCCGGCTGCCTCGACGACCACGACCGCTCCGGCCGACGCCACGGCCAAGCCGGTGAAGAAAGTTTCGGCCAAGAAGACCGTCAAGAAGCACAAGAAGGCCGACACGAAGAAGGTCGTCAAGAAGACCGAGAAGAAGGACGCCCCGAAGACCTGATCCGGGCTTCGACATCATCCTGCAAAGCCGCTCCGGCTCAGGCCGGGGCGGCTTACGCGCGACGGAAGCCTTCTCGATCGGCAAGTTTCCGCCGCGCACCATTAACCTGATTGCAATGCCGGTGCTGTAGGACAATCCGCATGAAGAAGCGGTTTTCGTCCCTGATGCGTTGGCTGACACTCGGCGGCCTGATCGTCACCGCGGCCGCGCGATCGTTGATCATCTTTACCGCCAGCCCCGTGCTGGATCCAGCCAGCGGCAGGACCGAGCCAGAGCTGTTCGCTCCGCTGATCTCTTCAAGCTTCGACTACATCACGCCGGCGCAGTCCTGGATTCTTCTCGTGCTGACCGGCTCGACGATGATCGGCTTTGCCGCCTGGATGCTCTTTGCGCTGCTGGAGCGCGGATCGGGCGGCCCCGACAGGTCGCGCACGGCCGGGCGGCAGGGCCGTTGACCGGCAGCCAGCGCTTCCCCACATAGTGTTGATCGCCCTGGCCTTGTCGCCGTTGCGCAGTCAAATGGACGAGCGCGTTCCCGCGTGACAAAGTGATGTGAAACCCAGTTCATCGCTGGTGGATTCCGATGCCCGAAACCGTCATCAAACCCCGTGTCAAGGCGCAGCCGAAGACCGAGCGGCCGAAGCTCTACAAAGTCATCCTGATCAATGACGATTTCACACCGCGCGAATTTGTCGTTACTGTGCTCAAAGGCGAGTTCAAGCTCAGCGAGGACCAGGCGCATCGTGTCATGATCACGGCGCACACGCGCGGCGTCTGCGTCGTTGCAGTGTTCACCAAGGATGTCGCCGAAACCAAGGCGACGCGGGCGACCGATGCCGGCAAGGCCAAGGGCTATCCGCTGCTGTTCACCGTCGAGCCGGAAGAGTAGGGTCTTTTCCCTCGCCCCGTTTACGGGGAGAGGGACAGCGAGGCCGGCTTGCCGGCCGCGCAGGGTGAGGGGTAAGGCAAGCGCCGATCTCTAATTGCAAACGTTGGCGCCGCCCCTCATCCGCCCTTCGGGCACCTTCTCCCCGTGAACGGGGCGAAGGAAGAGCTACCGCCCTTCGCGATACCACATCGAGCCGATGGCGAGCAGCAAGAGGCCGAGGCCGAGAAAGCCGCCGAACAGCGGCACGCGCGATACGGCCTTGAGCGTGCTGTCGTCGGTGGTGCGCAGGCCTATCCAATCGTCACCCGAAGCCGCCGCCGAAGAGCGGATCGGCACGATCGACGGCAGGGCCACGCCGCCGGCGAGATTGGCGAGCGTGGATGACGGCGCCAGCCGCCGCACGCTGCCGCCCGTCGCTTCGGCCGGCGCCTTGAGCCTGTCCTCTGTCGAGACCACGTCCTGGAATTCCGGCGCGTTGACCGGACCGACATGGGCGAGCGCGGTGAGATCGCCATTGCCGATCTGGTAGAGTCCGATCTCGCTGGTTCGCAGGCTGCCGGTGAAGATGCCGGGCTCGGCTTTCTCGAGCTTCACCGTCATCGTCTTGCCGGAGGGCGTGATCACCTGGGCGGGGCCCGGATCGTCGCTCATCGACTGGCGGCGGATCTCCAGCATCATGCCGCGGCCGTCGGCCGTCAGCCGTTCCT
>NZ_RZSB01000176.1:0-9123 GCF_004023285.1 Mesorhizobium sp. M2A.F.Ca.ET.067.02.1.1 | reverse complement strand
GACGCAGCGACCGATGCATATGTACCATTCCTGGGGTTCGCAGAATGCGTGGCTGCGGCAGATCACCAGCCAGAACCGGCTGTTCGTGCATCGCCAGACGGCCAGCAAGCTCGGCCTTGCCGACGACGACTGGGTTTGGATCGAAAGCATCAACGGAAGGGTGAAGGGCCAGATCAAGCTGATCGACGGCGTCAACCCGGACACGGTGTGGACCTGGAACGCGATCGGCAAGCGGCGCGGCAGCTGGGCGCTGAAGGACGATGCGGCCGAGAGCAATCGCGGCTTCCTGCTCAACCACATCATCGGCGACCAGACATCGGCCGATGCCAACGGCAAGCGCTATTCGAATTCCGATCCGGTCACGGGACAGGCGGCGTGGTTCGACGTGCGCGTGCGGATCGTCAAATGCTCGGCCGAGGAAGCCGGCTTCACCGAACCGCAATTCGAGCGTTTTGCTCAGCCGCCGCATTTCGAACCGTCGCCCGACGTACTTCGCTTCGGCGCGGAATTCCGCATGAAAAGGGAAGCCGCCGAATGACCTGCCTTCCCGCCCAAACCGACAAGAAGCTCGGCCTCGTCATCGACCTCGACACCTGCGTCGGCTGCCAGGCCTGCGTCACCGCCTGCAAGGAGTGGAACACCGGCGGCCATATGGCGCCGCTGACCGACATCGACCCTTATGGCGGACATGTTGACGGCGTCTGGTTCAACCGGGTGCATGCCTACGAGCACACGACGGAGCGGGGCTGCCGGACAGTGAACTTCCCGCGCTCCTGCCTCCATTGCGAGCAGCCGGCCTGCGTCACCGTTTGCCCGACCGGCGCCTCCTACAAGCGCGCCTCCGACGGCATCGTGCTGGTCGACGAGGATAAATGCATCGGCTGCAAATTGTGCAGCTGGGCCTGCCCCTATGGCGCGCGCGAGTTCGACGCGGATGTCGGCGTCATGAAGAAATGCACGCTCTGCGTCGACCGCATCTACAACGACAATCTGGCCGAGGAAGATCGCGTGCCCGCCTGCGTCGCCGCCTGCCCGACCAGCGCCCGGCATTTCGGCGATCTCGGCGATCCCACCTCGGCGATCTCGCAACTCGTCGAGGAGCGTGGCGGCGTGGCACTGATGCCGGAACTCGGCTACAAGCCGACCAACCGCTATTTGCCGCCGCGCGCCCGCAGCGAACGGGCGGCGAAGGTCGACGCGCCCGCGCTGGAGCCGATCAAGGCCGAGGGCGGCTTTCTCGGTTGGATCGACCGCGTGCTTTCGAACTGATCATGCACCCCGCTTTCTCGGTCGTCTTCTTCACAACCGCCACCGGTGCCGGCTACGGCCTGTTGGCGCTGCTCGGCCTGCTTGGCGGGTTGGGGTTCATTCCCGCCGATTTCCGGCTTGGGCTTGTCGGCATGGCGCTGGCGCTCGGGCTGATCGTGGCCGGGCTTTTGTCCTCCACCGGTCATCTCGGCCGTCCCAGGCGCGCCTGGCGCGCCTTCTCGCAATGGCGCAGCTCGTGGCTGTCGCGCGAAGGCGTGGCGTCGGTCGCGACCTTCATCCCGGCCGTGCTGTTCGGCATCGGCTGGGTGTTTCTCGGCAAGAGCGGCGGCTGGGTGGCGGCCGCCGGCCTGCTGGCGGCGGCTGGCGCCGTCGTGACTGTCTGCACGACGGGCATGATCTACGCTTCGCTGAAGCCGGTCGCGCAATGGCACAGCCGATATACGTTGCCGGCCTATCTCATCTTTGCTGCCATGACCGGAAGCGTTCTCGCCAACGCCCTGCTTCAGGGGTTCGAGCTGGGTTCAGCGGAGATGCTGGCCTGGGCCCTGCTTGCCACCCTCGCCGGCTGGGTCTGGAAGCTCGCGACATGGCGCTACAATGACCGGCTGGAGATTCCGACAAATGCCAACACCGCGACCGGGCTCGCCGGCGGCACGGTGCGGTCGATCGAATGGCCGCATACGGAAGAGAACTATCTGCTGAAGGAGATGGGCTTCCGCATCGCGCGCAAACATAGCGCGAAGCTACGACGGATCACGCAGACGCTGGCATTCATTGCGCCCGCCGTCCTGCTTGTCACCGCCTTCGCCCTGCCTTGGCCGTTCGCGGCGATTGCCTCGGTGCTTGCAGCTGTTTGTCAGTTGGCCGGCATGCTGGTCGAGCGCTGGCTGTTCTTCGCCGAGGCGAAGCACACGGTCACGCTGTACTATGGCAGATGAAGCTGTATCAGCCCGGCCGCAGCATCGAGCCGGAGATCGCAAAAATGCGCTCGGCGCCGAGCATATAGGCAACCAGCGTTTCCAGGCGGAACAGGCCGGCATAGGCGCGGTCGAGCACGTTGAGCGAGCCGGTATAGGCGCCGAAGGCCGGCATGATCATGCGGCCGCCATCGCCGGCAAAGCAGCGCCGCCGGACCGAGCGGCCGCGCTGGACGATGCGCGCGCATGGGTGGAGATGGCCTGATATCTCGCCCTCGATCCGCGTCTTCGAGGGCTCATGGCGAAAGAGCAGCGAGCCGATGGCAAGTTCCCTCACCGTCTCGCCGGGCAAGTCAGCGGGCGCCTCAGGATCGTGGTTGCCGGCGACCCAGAACCAGTCGCGACCGGTCATCATCGCTTCCAGGCGTTCGCGAAAACTCGAATGCATGCGCCCGGCGCCGCCACCATCATGGAAGGAGTCGCCTAGGCTGACGACGATGCGCGGCTGATAGTCGGCGATCACCGACTGCAGCCTGAGCAAGGTGGCACCGGTATCGTAAGGTGGGATCAGCGCGCCGCGCCTGGCGAAAGAAGAGCCTTTTTCGAGATGCAGGTCGGAGACCGCGAGCAGGCGCAGATCGGGGAAGTAGAGAACGCCACGCCGATCGCAGATCGCGCGCTCGCCGGCGATACCGACAGGGTCGGCCTCGGCGATCAGCGTTGCGCGTGAGAGCGAAAAATTCATCCCCTCTTCGTCCCTCTCTTTCAGTCGATCATCTCCGGCCCCATGGCCTCTTCGACAAGGGTGGCGGCATCCATCAATAACGTCTCGTCTGCCTCGCCATTCACCGGCATCTTGCCGATTTCGAGCATGATCGGCACGGCGAGCGGCGATATCTGTTCGAGATTCTTATGCATGATTCGACCGCGAATGCGCGAGAGCATCTCGGCAAGTCTGCTGACATCGAGCAACCCGGTCGCAGCGTCGGTGCGGGTGGCCTGCAGCAGAATATGGTCGGGTTCATGGCTGCGCAGCACGTCATAGATCAGGTCGGTCGAGACGGTCACCTGGCGGCCGCTTTTCTCCTTGCCGGGGTGGCGTTTTTCGATCAGTCCGGAAATCAGCGCGCAGTTGCGGAAGGTGCGCTTCAAGAGCCAGCTGTCGGCAAACCAGGCTTCGAGATCATCGCCCAGCATGTCTTGATCGAACAGCGTGGCCAGCGACGGTTTTCTGTTCTTGAACATCCAGCCCATGTCGGCCAGCGACCAGATGGCCAGCGCATAGTCGGTGGCCACGAAACCGACCGGCTTCGCGCCCGCGCGATCGAGCCGGCGGGTGAGCAGCATGCCGAGCGTCTGGTGAGCAAGCCTGCCCTCAAACGGATAGGCCACGAGGTAGTAGCGGTTGCCGCGCGGAAAAGTCTCGATCAGCAGGTCGTCGCGTTTCGGCAGGATGGACTTGTCCGCCTGGAACCGCAGCCAATCCGCAACCTGCTCGGGTAGCTTCTTCCAGCGTTGCGGATCGTCGAGCATGGCTCGGACCTGCTCGGCCAGGTAGGTCGAAAGCGGGAATTTGCCGCCGCCATAGTAGGGCACTTTCGCATCGCTGCCCGGCGCGTTCGAGACGAAGCACTCGTTCTCGCGAATGCCTTCGAAGCGCAGGATCTTGCCGGCGAACATGAAGGTGTCGCCATGGGTCAAAGTCTCCAGGAATGCTTCCTCGATCTTTCCCAGCACCCTGCCGCCGCGCGAGGCTGCCCCCCGGCTGCCGGCCTGGACGTAGCGTACATTGAGCGCCGGCACTTCGATGATGGTGCCGACATTGAGCCTGTATTGCTGGGCGACGGCCGGATTTGAAACCCGCCACAAGCCCTCCCTGGTCTGCCGGATGCGCGCGTAGCGCTCGTAATTCCTGAGCGCGTAGCCGCCGGTGGCGACGAAGTCGATGACCCGGTCGAATGTCGGCCTGTCCAGGCTGGCGTAAGGCGCGGCGGTCCTTACCTCATCAAACAGTGCGTCGGCATGGAACGGCGCGCCGCAGGCGCAGCCCAGCACGTGCTGCGCCAAGACGTCCAGCCCGCCATTGACCAATGGCGGCGTGTCCTGGGCGCCGAGATAGTTGGCGTCGAGCGCGGCGCGGCATTCCAGAACCTCGAAGCGGTTTGCGGGGATGAGGATCGCCTTCGACGGCTCGTCCATGCGATGGTTGGCGCGGCCGATGCGTTGTGCCAGACGACTGGCGCCCTTCGGCGCGCCGACATGCACGACTAGGTCGACATCGCCCCAGTCGATGCCGAGATCGAGCGTCGAGGTGGCAACGATGGCGCGCAATGCATTCTCGCCCATTGCCTTCTCGACGCGGCGGCGCTGGGCGACGTCCAGCGAGCCGTGATGGAGGGCGATCGGCAAGGTATCCTCATTGACGCGCCATAGTTCCTGGAACAGCAGCTCGGCCTGGCTGCGGGTGTTGACGAAGAGCAGCGTGGTCTTGTGCCGCTTGATCTCGCGGTAAATTTCCGGCGTGGCGTAGCGGGCCGAATGGCCGGCCCAGGGAACGCGCTCTTCGGAATCAAGGATCGAGATATCGGGCTTGGCGCCACCCGTGACGACGATGAGCTCGGACATGGCACCGGGAGAAGCCTGGCTGACCAGCCAGCGCCGCAATTCGTCGGGCTCGGCGACCGTTGCCGACAGGCCGATGGTCTGGAGATCGGGAACGAAAGCGCGCAGCCGCGCCAGGCCAAGCGCCAGGAGATGCCCGCGCTTCGAGGTGACAAGCGAATGCAGCTCGTCGAACACGACATAGCGCAAGTCTTCGAAGAAGCGCCTCGCGTCGTTCGAGGCGATCAGCAGCGCGAGCTGCTCTGGCGTGGTGAGCAGAATGTCGGGTGGCGCCAGCTTCTGCCGCTGGCGCTTGTGCGAAGGCGTGTCGCCGGTGCGGGTCTCGATGGTGACGGGCAGGCCGATCTCCTCGACCGGCTTGCCGAGATTGCGCTCGATATCGACGGCCAGCGCTTTCAGCGGCGAGATGTAGAGCGTGTGGATGGCGCGACGGGCCTGGCCAGGCTTGCGCTTGGGACGGTTGGCGAGCTCGGTGAGCGACGGCAGGAAGCCGGCCAGCGTCTTGCCGGCGCCGGTCGGCGCTATCAGCAGCACCGATTGGCCGCTTTGCGCCTTCGCCAGCAGCTCGAGCTGATGGGCACGCGGCGACCAGCCCTTTTGGCCGAACCATTTGACGAATGGCTCAGGCAGCAGGACGGCGGCGTTCTGTTCGGCAAGGCGCGGCTGCTCGGTCACGCGCAACAGGTAGCGCGGCGGCACGCGATCGCCAAGGAAAATCGGAACAAAAGGGGATCGGCGTTCCTCGCCCCGTTTACGGGGAGAGGATGCCGGCAGGCAGGTGAGGGGCGGCGCCGGCGATCGAGATGATGGTTTAGTTAGACGATGATAGGTCGGGAAATAGCGGCCAACCGCGAACATCGGCGCCGCCCCTCATCCGCCCTTCGGGCACCTTCTCCCCGTGAAACGGGGAGAAGGAAGATCACGGCCTCCTGAACCCGGTTGGGCCACCATAGAGATAGCCGATGCGCTCGACCGCTTCCTTCAGCCCTTCGCGCGAGACCAGCATGGTGTGGCCGTTGGCGTGGATCATGTCCCTTTCGTCGGTCATGGTCGCCACATGGCCTTTCCAGAACACGAGGTCGCCGCGCTGGAGGCCGGTATAGTCCGGACCCGGCTCGAAGGGCGTGCCGATCGACGCCGCCTGCATGTCGGAGTCGCGCAGCACATCCTTGCCGGTCATGCGCATCGCCAATTGCACGAGGCCGGAGCAGTCGATGCCGAAGCCGGAGACGCCGCCCCAGAGATAGGGCGTGCCGAGAAAACTTTCGGCGACGGTGACATAGTCGTCGGCCAGCTCGGCGATCGGCCGCAGATGGCCGGCGATGATCGCCTGGCCGGAGGGCAGCAGCGCATAATGCGTGCCCCGCGTCTCGGCCGAGCCGCTCACGGTCACGGTCGAGCCCATCGACAGCTGCCCGCTGAGCGGAAAGCGCAGATCCGGCCCGGGATAGAGGAAGGTGCGCGGCACGCAGACGATGTGGCTCGGAGCATGGTCGCGCGCGCCAAGAAGATTGTCCGCCACATAGCCGACATAGCCGTCGCGCTCGGCCTGCACCCAGGCCCAGCCTTCCGCGTCCTCGAAGACGAGCACGTCGTCGCCGAACAGCGCCTGCGTGTTGACGCCCGCATCGGGGCGCGGCGCCTTGCGCAGGTCGGCGACCGAGGCCGTGATCCGCGCCGGGCGGCCGGTGACGAAGCGGTCGGCGGCAACTTCGCCTTTCAGCCTCGCATCGGCAAGGTCGGAGCGGAAGGCGTGAAGGCGGGCATCCCTTGCGGTCAAATCGATAATCCAGTCGTTGGCAGTGAGGTCAGATGGGCAGTTCGTACGCCCTGGCGACGATACCATCGCCGAAGCGCTCGACAAAGAGCGCGCCTTCCACCGTGCGGCGGATCAGCACGTTGCGCTTGTCGAGCTCGTCGCGGTGGCGCGAGACGAGCTTCAGCGCGCCCATGGTGTCCAGCGCCCGGGTGATGACCGGCTTGGTGACGTTGAGTTTTGCCGCAAGCCCTCGCACCGTGTGCGGCGGCGGATCGAGATAGATGGTGAACAGGATCGCCGTCTGGCGCATGGTGAGATCGGGCTCGCCATCGCGCACCTGGGCCAGCATCACTTGCTGCCACAGTCGCAAGGCCTGGCTCGGGCGCATCGAGATCGACATCGCCCAAGCATGCCGGCAAATTGTTTCGGTTCCGTTTCAGTAACGGGCGCGCCTACCAATTGCTCAGGCAAATCGCTGCGTAATTATCCGCTCGAGCGCCCGAATGCCCTGCGCCTCGCCGCCGGTCAGGCCGTGGGGGCGGTCGGCCGGGTTCCAGGCGAAGATGTCGAAATGCGCCCAGCTGTGGGTCTTCTCGACGAAGCGCTTGAGGAAAAGCGCCGCGGTGATCGAGCCGGCAAAACCGTCCGTGGTGACATTGTTGATGTCGGCGATCTTTGAGGAAAGCTTCGCATCATAGGGACGCCATAGCGGCATTCGCCACAGCGGATCCTCGACCGCCACGGAGGCTGCGGCAATGTCGGCCGCGAGCGTCTCGTCGGCGGTGTAGAAAGGCGGCAGATCGGGGCCGAGCGCGACCCTGGCAGCGCCCGTCAGCGTCGCCATGTCGACCAGCAAGGCGGGCTGTTCCTCATCGGCCAGCGCCAGCGCGTCGGCCAGGATCAGCCTGCCTTCAGCGTCCGTGTTGCCGATCTCGACCGTGATGCCCTTGCGGCTCTTCAGCACGTCGCCAGGACGGAAGGCATTGCCGGCGATCGAATTCTCGACGGCGGGGATCAGCACGCGCAGCCGGACATTCAGTTTCGCCGCCATGATCATGGAAGCGAGGCCCAGCACATTGGCGGCGCCGCCCATGTCCTTCTTCATCAGAAGCATGCCGGACGACGGCTTGATGTCGAGGCCGCCGGTGTCGAAGCAGACGCCTTTGCCGACCAGC
The DNA here is from genome assembly GCF_004023285.1 of Mesorhizobium sp. M2A.F.Ca.ET.067.02.1.1. Taxonomy (NCBI): domain Bacteria; kingdom Pseudomonadati; phylum Pseudomonadota; class Alphaproteobacteria; order Hyphomicrobiales; family Phyllobacteriaceae; genus Mesorhizobium; species Mesorhizobium sp. M2A.F.Ca.ET.067.02.1.1. Next base: position 1,381 of record NZ_RZSB01000176.1, on the reverse strand, counting down.
GTCACCTTCGGCGCAGCGCTCGGTCCCCAGCTCATGTCGATCAGCCGCGGCGCATCGGCGGAAGCCCGGCCAACAGCGTGGATCATCGGGAAATTCCGCGCCAGAAGATCGTCGCCGTGGATTGCGGAAATATCGGCGGCATGGGCGGCCGCCAGTTGCCGGGCGGCTTCTTCCAGTTCGACCGGACCGAGGTCGCTGGTCGGCGTGTTGACGAGATCGCGCGTCAGGAACACGCTATCGGCGACGCGGCGGACATGCGCGGCGTTCGCGCCCTCCGGAAGCGCGAAGCGTAAGGCCTTGCCCGGCCTCTTGCCGTAGCGCGTATACACATAGCCGCCCAGGACCAGCGCGAGCGCGGCGAGATCGGGCTGCGCGGGAGCCGACGCGAAATGCCAGTCGCCCTCCGGCAACGATCTTGCGAGCGCGCCGAGGGCCAAAGCGCTTTCGCCGTCGCCGATGCCGAACAGCGCGCCGGCGAGACCGCCGCCCTCGCCCGGCAGGACGAGCGTGCGCCCTGCCTCGCCGGAAAAACCGTTGGCTCTTGCCCAGGCGATGGCGGGCGGCGGCAATGCCGCGGCTTCAAGGGCGTCCTTTGCCACCAGATAGACAGGCAAGGCGGCTTGCGGCTTTTGTTCGACGAGTTCGACAGGCATGCGATGATCTCCGGCCGAACAGGATGAGTCGGCTTCTTAACGGTCCATTAGGGTTAACAGAATATTTCTGCGGGAGGGAAGACGGCCAGCCTATGGCCGCACAGGAATGGAGACCGGGCGCCGATGCCGATCAAAGCGTTGAACCATAGAGCCAAGCGTCTGATCAGCACAGCCTTCATGGCGGCACTGGCAGCCAGCGTGGCAGGTTGCGGCAGCACCAGCCAGATGACCACCGGCTCCATCTCGCGCTCCGATAGAAGGCCGCTGGAAACGATGTCGGCCGGCGAACTGCACACCGCCACGTCGAGGCTTGGCGAATCCTACGCCCGCAATCCCAATGACAAGCGCATGGCGATGAATTTCGCGGCGGCGCTGCAGATGGACGGCGATGCCGATCAGTCGCTCGCCGTGATGCGCAAGCTGGCGATCGCCTATCCCAAGGATCGCGAGGTGCTTGCAGCCTATGGCAAGGCTCTCGCCGCCAACGGCCAGTTCGAGCCGGCGCTGGACGCCGTGCGCCGCGCGCAGACGCCCGAATATCCGGACTGGAAGCTGGTGTCGGCGGAAGCCGCGATCCTCGACCAGATGGGCCAGAAGGACGAAGCGCGTCAGGACTACCGCAAGGCGCTGGAACTCAAACCGAACGAGCCTTCGGTGCTGTCCAATCTCGGCATGTCCTATGTGCTCGAAGGCGACCTGCGAACGGCCGAGACCTATATGCGCTCGGC
>NZ_RZSB01000175.1:0-9134 GCF_004023285.1 Mesorhizobium sp. M2A.F.Ca.ET.067.02.1.1 | reverse complement strand
ATATCGAGCGGTTCGGCTTCTCCAAGCCGAACCGCTCGCTTGTTCAATCGATGTCGAAGGACACGCCCTGCGCGAGCGGCAGCGCCTTGGAAAAATTCACCGTGTTGGTGGCGCGGCGCATATAGGCCTTCCAGGCGTCCGAGCCGCTCTCGCGGCCGCCGCCCGTCTCCTTCTCGCCGCCGAAAGCCCCGCCGATCTCGGCGCCCGAGGTGCCGATATTGACGTTGGCGATGCCGCAGTCCGATCCGTCGACGCCGAGGAAGCGCTCCGATTCCTGCAGGTCGCGGGTGAAGATCGACGACGACAGGCCGGCGCCCACGGCATTGTGCAATTCGAGCGCTTCGTCGAAATCGGAATATTTCATCACGTAGAGGATCGGGGCGAAGGTCTCTTCCGTCACCGGCGAGACTTGGCTGGGCATCTCGACCAGCGCCGGATGCACGTAATAGGCGTCCGGATGACCGTTTTCGACGCGCGCGCCGCCCGTCACCTTGCCGCCATGCGCCTCGGCCTCCTTGAGCGCCTTCTGCATGTTGTCGAAGGCCGCTTTGTCGATCAGCGGACCGACCAGCGCCTTGCCTTCCAGCGGATTGCCGACCGAGACGCTCTGATAGGCCTTCTTCAGCCGCGGCAGCAGCGCGTCATAGACGCTGTCATGCACGAACAGGCGCCTGAGCGTCGTGCAGCGCTGGCCAGCGGTGCCCATGGCGCCGAAGGCGATCGCGCGCAGCGCCATGTCGAGATCGGCGGTGGGCGTCACGATGCCTGCATTGTTGCCGCCAAGCTCGAGCACCGCGCGGGCAAAGCGCTTGGCGAGCCGAGGACCGACCTCGCGGCCCATGCGGGTCGAGCCGGTGGCCGAGACCAGCGGCACCTTCGGATGGTCGACCAGCACCTCGCCGGCGACGCGATCGCCGATCAGCACCTGCAGCAAACCCGCCGGCGCATCGGCGCCGAAACGCTTTGCGGCGCGCTTGAAGATCGCCTCGCAGGCAAGCGCGGTCAGCGGCGTCTTTTCCGCCGGCTTCCACACCACCGCATCGCCGCAGACGAAGGCGAGCGCCGCATTCCACGACCACACCGCGACCGGGAAATTGAAGGCCGAAATGACGCCGACGACGCCGAGTGGATGCCATGTCTCCATCATGCGATGTCCGGGGCGTTCGGTGGCGATGGTGAGGCCATAGAGCTGGCGGGAAAGACCGACGGCGAAATCGCAGATGTCGATCATCTCCTGGACTTCGCCGAGACCCTCGGACGGGATCTTGCCGACCTCGATCGACACCAGCCGGCCGAGCTCGTCCTTATGCGCGCGCAGTTCTTCGCCCAGCAGCCGCACCAGTTCGCCGCGCTTCGGGCCCGGCACCAGGCGCCAGGCCTGGAAAGCCTTGTGCGCGGCATCGATGGCCTTGCCGGCATCGGCGGCCGAAATCTGCTTCAGCGCCGCGATCTGCTCGCCCGTCACCGGGCTGTGCACGATGAGGTCGCCGCCGGAAAGCGCCTCCTTGGCGACGCCGAGTTTCTCAAGAAGTGAAGCCGTTTCCTTCGCCAATGTCATTTTTGTCCCTTTCAGGTTCCACCTCGAAGGGTGGGAATGGAGCCATGCGCCATGTCCTTGACGTGCCGATAGGAACGCCTAGGCGCTTTGATGACGTGGCATTACTCGTTTCGGTGAAAAACCGCCACCCCGGCATGGTCCAAGGCCCGATCGCGAAATTGGGCCAGAGGGTGAAGCCGGAGGATCAATGCGCTTTTTTGGCGGGAGTCCGCTCGGCGCTTTCCTTGATTAGCCGATCGATATGCATGCGGATATGCGCCGCCTCGGCTGCGGTGTTGGCCAAGGCGATGGCGCGATCGAAGGCGACGCGCGCCTCCTCGTTGCGGCCAAGCTGCATCAGCAGCCCGCCCCTCAGGCCGAAGAAGTGGAAATAGCCTGACAACCGCTCTTCCAGCGGCTCGATCATGGCAAGCGCGGCTTCCGGGCCGCGTACCTTGCTGACCGCGACGGCGCGGTTCAGCGTCACCACCGGCGACGGCTGCATCTGCTCCAGCAGGCCGTAGAGCAGGTCGATCTCGGTCCAGTCGGTATCCTCGGCCGTCGCCGCCCGCGCATGCAGCGCCGCGATCGCCGCCTGCACCTGGTAGGGGCCGGGCTTGCGATGGCGCAGCGCCTTGTCGACCAGCGCCAGGCCCTCGTCGATCATCTTGCGGCTCCACAGCGAGCGGTCCTGATCCTCGAGCAGGATGATCTCGCCATGCTCGTCGAAGCGCGCCGGCGCCCGTGCGTGCTGCAGCAAAAGCAGCGCGGTCAGCCCCATGATCTCCGGCTCGGCCTGGAACAGCCTGAGCAGCAGGCGCGCGAGCCGGATCGCCTCTTCGCACAGCGGCGCGCGGGCCGGCGCTTCGCCGCCATTGCTCGAATAGCCTTCGTTGAAGATCAGATAGACCATCGCGGCGACCGCGGCGAGCCGCTCCGAGCGTTCGACCGGGCCCGGCGTCTCGAACGGCACGCCGGCGTCCGCAATGCGTGCCTTGGCGCGGGTGATGCGCTGCTCCATGGCGCTTTCGCCGACCAGGAAAGCGCGCGCGATCTGCTTGACGGTGAGGCCGGAGACGATGCGCAGCGCCACCGCGATCTGCTGCGTCGCCGGCAGATCCGGATGGCAGCAGATGAACAGAAGCCGCAGGATGTCGTCGCGGTAATGCGCGCCGTCCAGCCGCTCGGCCATGTCGCCCTCGGCATCCTCCAGATCGGAGATCTGGTCCTCTTCCGGCATCGGCGCCTGCTTGGCGCGCTTGCGCACCGCGTCGATGCCGCTGTTGCGGCCGACGAAGATCAGCCAGGCCGCCGGATCGCGCGGCGGCCCGTTCTTCGGCCAGTTCTTGAGCGCCCTCAGGCACGCGTCCTGGAAAGCCTCTTCCGCGGCGTCGAGATCGCGGAAGTAGCGCAGCAGCGCGCCCATCGCCTGCGGACGGGCGTTGCTGATCGCCGTGCTTATCCAGGCAAGGTCCGTCATACCGCGACCTTTGTCGGATTGAAGACCGAGACCGGCCGGATCTCATAGGAGCCCCCGCTCGGATTGACCTCGGACAGCTCGCGGGCGAATTCGACGGCCTCGTCGAGGTCGCGGCATTCGAGCGTGTAGAAGCCGAGGAACTGTTCCTTGGTCTCGGCGAAGGGGCCATCAAGCACGACCGCCTCGCCCTTGACCTTTCTGAGCGTCGTCGCGGCCGTCGTCGGCAAAAGGCGCGCCACGGGCCCGAGCCGGCCGGCCTTGGCGTATTTGTCCTGCACGTCGAGGATCTTCGCCATGACCTCGTCGTCCTGTTCCTTGCTCCAGGAGCAGACGACGTCTTCGGAGGCGTAGCAGAGGATGGCATATAGCATGGCAGGTCCTTTCCGTATCAAAGGACGCGACACTAGGACCCTTCCCGACACAAGGTCGATAAAAAAATTCGGCGGGTAATCACGGACTTGGCTGTCCCTCGCGCCTGACCGTCAGGCGCCATGCGCCTGCAGCCATCTGAGCACCAGCGTTTCTTCCTCGTCGAGGCCTTGTATCAGCCGTTTGCGCTTGTTGGCTTCGGCCATCTCGTCAAGCAGGCGTCCCTCGGTCCATGCCTCGAACACCAGCGGATGGATGTAGCATTTGCGGCAGACGGCACGGGTATTGCCTAACCGCTCGGCGACCTTGTCGACGACGCTGTTGATCACCCGCTTTTGTTGCGTCTTGCTTTCCGGCAGCTCGGTCCCGGCAAACAGCGACGCGGCATGGATGGTGCCGCCCCAGGTGCGGAAATGCTTTGAGCTGAATTCGGCGCCGGACGCCTCGCGGATGTACCGGTTGACGTCCTCCGAACGCACCGGCCGCCGGTCGCCATCCTCACCCAGATACTGGAACAGCTTCTGCCCAGGCAGATCCTGGGCGCCGCGCACGACCTTGGCGATGCGGCGATCGACCAGCTTCAGCTTCCATTCCTTGCCCGACTTGCCCTTGAAGGCGAAGCGCAGGCTGGAGCCGTTGATCTCGACATGGCGGTCGCGCAGCGTGGTCAGCCCGAAACTCTTGTTGTCGCGCGCATAGGCCGCGTTGCCGATGCGGATCATGGTGTTGTCGAGCAGCCAGACCACCGAGGCGACGACGCGCTCCAGGGGCAGCCCGCGCCGGCGCAGATCGGCATCGATCTGGCGCCTGAGGCCAGGCAGGCTTTCCGCGAAGGCCACGAGGCTGGAATATTTGACGCCGTCGCGTTCCTCGGTCCATTGCGGGTGGTAGCGGTATTGCTTGCGGCCACGCTGGTCCCTGCCGGTTGCCTGGATATGGCCGTCCGGATCGGGCGAGATCCATACATCCGTCCAAGCCGGCGGAATGACGATCGCCTTGGCGCGGGCAAGAGTCGTTTCGTCGACGGCTCTGCCATCGGGGCCTAGATACGAGAATCCCGCGCCTTTCCTCAATCTGCGGATGCCGGGATCGGCATCGGTTACATAGTTGAGCGACGTGCTCCCGGCCAAGCTGCTGGTGCCGTTCCTTCGGGTTTCATCGTCCCGCGCCAAACGGTCTGATGACGCTTGTAAATGCTGCAACATGCCGGCTCCGCGAAATGACCCGTAGATAAAGCCGCGCGCCGGTGACTTGTTCCAGAAGGGCGTCAGCCCTGCCGGCTGACCGATACGTCCGCTATCCAACAGCCTTCCTTCACCAACATGGGTGGAAGGTATTACCGGCCGGCATGGGCTTGAGGATCCATTGCCGGCTGCCAGATAATCGTGAGGTCGGGCCTCTCGGCCATCAGGCCCGTTGCGGTTGGGCGGCTGGCGCCGAGAACCGGCGCCGTAGCGTCACCTTCAATCGATAGCGCATGCAACGCCAGACGTTCGCGCCCGCCGGTGGCGCGGCCTCGGCCACGTTGAGGAATCTTGCCGCCTTGGCGAAATCGCCGCGCGCGTTATGAACGCGCGCGATTTTCAAGGCAACGAGGCCTTCCCTGACCTTCAGCGACCGCTCCGCGATGCCGCAGGACCGGAGCCGGCGCAGCGCCAGGCGCCATTCCAAAAAGCGCCCGGCAGATCTGACCGTGAAACGATCGTCGGAGCGCTCCGCAGACACGAAATAGATGAAGATCGGTTGTCTCACGACGGCAACCGATGCCTTGGCGATGACGCGCGCCCAAAACAGCGTGTCCTCGTCATAGGCAAGCCCGACCGGGAATCTCGTTTCGCCAATGACCCGCCGCGACACCAGCGCGCTGCCGACTGCAATCGACCGTATCCGCCCATCGAGATAGGCGCAGGCATTGGCAAGCCCGCTGGCTGTGTAGACGCCCGGCATCTTGGTCGACCGCTCCTCGCCGTCGGCCCGCCGACGGAAGGCGCCGACCGCCATGTCGGCCGTGGGTTGGGCCTTGGTGGCCGTGGCCAGCAATGTACGCAGGCCGCCTTCCAGATGACGGTCGTCGGCGTCGATCATGTAGACCCAGGGACAACGGGCCTGCTCCAGAGCCGAATTCCTGGAGCCCCCGGCGTCGCGGCAGCTCGATTTGATGACGCGCATCGGCAAGGCAAACCGCAACGCCGTCTCCGTGGCGACGGCAGCGGTGGCGTCGGAGGAACAATCGTCGACCACCAGCACTTCACCGATGACCTCCTTTTCCGAGACCAGCGAAGCGAGCGTCCGAGCAATTGTCTGAGCGGCATTGTGCGCCGCAATGATGATGCTGACCTCTTCCAAACCCTGTCGCCGCACACCACACCCACGCAGGCGCGCCCCCCGTCAATCCCATACCCAGGATACCGACGGCAGGCGCAGTTGAGAAGCGTCTATAGGGCAATCGGGATTGCCGTCACACCTTTTCCATGGCAACCGGAATGACGTCGACCGCCTGCTCGCCGACCTGCCCGCCCGTCGTCTTCAGCACGCCGACGATCGGCGCCACATCGGAATAGTCGCGGCCATAGCCGACGGTGATATGGTCGTTGCTCGCCCGCATGCCGTTGGTCGGGTCGAATTCCTGCCAGCCGGCATCGCGGCCGCACCAAACCTTGACCCAGGCATGCATGGCATCGGCGCCCTCGAGCCTCGGCTTTCCCTTGGGCGGGATCGTGCGCAGGAAGCCGCTGACATAGCCGGCGGGGATGCCCAGCCCGCGCAAGCCGGCGATCATGATATGCGAAAAATCCTGGCAGACGCCGCGCTTCAGCGCGAAGGCGTCGCCCGCCCGCGTCTGCACCGTCGTCGCCTTGCCGTCATAGGTGAAATCGCGATGGATGCGATTGCACAGATCGGCCGCCGTAGCCACCGTTGAGCCGGCCAGGCTTTCCCGCGCATAGGCCGTGATCGCGGCATCGATGCCGACATGATCGCTGCCGGCGAGGAAATGATGCGGCGCGGATGGCGACAAGGAGCGGACCGAGCCGAGTTCCTCTTTGAGCTGCTGCAGATCCGGCGAGACGTCAAGGCCGGGTTCCGGACGCGACACCGACACACGCGCGCTCATCTTGATGTCGAGGCCGTCATGGACATCACGAAAGGCTATCGCGGTGACGTTGTTGCCGAAGAAATCGAAAAAATCCGTGCGCTCGGATGGGTTTGGCACGAAAGACAGCGAGGCGACCACGACGCGCTGCACGCCCGCGATAGTCGGCGGCAGCACCCGCACCTGATGCCGGCTGCCACCGGCCGCGGCGTCATAGTCGTAGCTGAGGTGAAGCCTGATATCGTACAGCATGCTAACCAAAATAGGCTTTGGCGAGGCTGTTATAGAGATTGCCGATCTCGGTCGCGAGATCATCAAGCACATCCGCCGTCATGTCCGATGGTTCCCTCACTGCGATTGCAGTGTTGAGCTGCAGGATTTCCTTGGCGGCCGTCGACATATGCCCCTCGCCGCCGACCGAAGGCAGCATGCCGATCTCGGTTTTCAGCCGCTCGAGTTGGAACAGGACCGAGCGCGGATTGAGCGGGTCGAGCGCCAGCAGGTCGATGACCGTGCGCCGCCCGGCCTGCACCGGATATTGCCGGCGATGGGTCATGACGCTGTCGCCGATCTCCAGCATCATGTCGAGCGCGCCCTCCGGCGCCCCTTTCCTGGTCAGCCGGCTGAGCGTGCGGGCGATCTGGATACCCCGTTCCAGCCTGCGGCCGATCTCCAGGAAACGCCAGCCTGTGAAGCGGTACATGTTCTCATGCAGCAGGCCGGAAAAGCCGGCGAGCTTGCGCAGCATGACCGTCATCGCCCGCGTCGCGTCGTCTCCGGGCGCTACCGTCTCCGCGAACTTGTGAACAGTCTTCGACAGATCCTTAAGCGCCAGCCATCCATCGGGCGAGAAGCGGTCACGAATCTGGCCAGCACTGTAGACCGCGCTGTCCAAGGTCCCGATCAACCCCGGCGGTATCGCCGTTCCGACGTCGATGCCGTACGGCTCGAGATAGTCCCTGATATCGGCCAGCAGCGGCATGTCCGGATCGGACGTCTCGGCAAGCCGCACGTGATAGGCGCGCAACACGCGCAACGTGTCTTCCGAGCGCTCGATATAGCGTCCTAGCCAGGTCAGGTTCTCCGCCGCGCGGCTGGGGAGGCTGCCCGGCATGCTGCGGGTGAAGCTCTCATGTTCCTGCGGCAGCAGCGTCTCGCGCTCGACCGGCCTGTCGCTGACCACCCAGACATCCGCGGCCTGGCCGCCGCGCTGCATGGCGATCGCCGTCGGGTCGAGCGAGAAGCCGACGCGGGCGAAGCCACCGGGCATCACGGTCCAGCCTTCCGGCGTGCGCGCCAGATAGACGCGCAGGCTGGCGGGTCGTGGTTCCAGCAAACCGCCGACAAACACCGGTGTGGTCGACAGCGTCACCGCTTCCTGGCCGACGAAACCGGCGCCATCCGCTTCGATCCGCGCGACGAGCTCGGCCCGCTCGCCGGCCGACAGGGATGATCCGAGCCGGGTCGCGCCGTCATCCTCGAAGGCGAGTCTGGTCGACAGCGCCGGGCCGACCACCATGCGGTCGATATTGGCAAGCACATGGGCGCGCTCGCTCTCCTGCCCGCACCACCAGGTGGCGATGTTCGGCAGCTTGAGGTCGTCAGCCTGCAGTTCCCGCGCGATCCTGGGCAGGAAGGACAGCAGCGCCCGCGTCTCCATCAGGCCCGAGCCCAGCGCATTGACGGCTGACACCGTGCCGCGCCGGATCGCCTCGACAAGCCCCGGCGTGCCGATCTGCGAGTCCGGCTTGAGCTCCAGCGGGTCGGCAAAGGCCGCATCGAGCCGCCGCCACAAGACGCCGATCGGCATCAGGCCGGAAACGGTGCGCACCATCAGCCTGCCGCCGGAGACGGTCAGGTCCTCGCCCTCGAGCAGCATGATGCCGAGATAGCGGGCGATATAGGCATGCTCGTAATAGGTTTCGTTGAGCGGCCCCGGCGTCAGGATGGCGACACGACCGCTGGAATCCTTGGCCATGCCGTTCAGCGCGTCGCGAAAGCGGCGGAAGAAGCCGGCAAGGCGGTGCACATGCATCTCGCCATAGATGTCCGACAGCGCCCGCGTCGTGGCGACACGGTTCTCCAGCGCGAAACCGGCGCCCGACGGCGCCTGGGTGCGGTCGCCCAGCACCCACCAGCGGCCGTCCGGGCCACGGCCGAGCTCGAAGGCGACCATGTGCAGGAAATGCCCGCTGGCCGGCCTCACGCCGGCGATGGGGCGCAGATATTCCGGGCTCGCCGCGATCAGCCCGGCCGGCAAGATGCCCTTCTCGATCAGCCGGTTCGGCCCGTATATGTCCGCCAGGATCGCCTCGAACAGGTCGGCGCGCTGGACCAGTCCGGCGCTGATCTCGGCCCATTCCTGCTCATCGATCAGCAGCGGAACATAGGCGAGCGGCCATTCCCGCTCATTGGCACCTGCCTTGTCATAGACGCGGTAATAGACGCCGGCGTCGCGCAGATACTGGTCGGCCCGGGCAAAACGCTGCCCAAGCCGCTCCGCCCCCAAAACGTCGAGTGCGTCGATGAAGGAGCGCCAGGCCGGACGCGGGCTGCCCGACGCGTCGACCATCTCGTCGACGACGCCTTCGATCGGCCGGTAGCGTTCCAGCAGGCTCTGCGCCCGCGGCCTGCCGCCCGCCCGTTTCTGATTCCCC
>NZ_RZSB01000174.1:0-9157 GCF_004023285.1 Mesorhizobium sp. M2A.F.Ca.ET.067.02.1.1 | reverse complement strand
GGATAGTGTCCGCTGTCCTGCAGCGACACCAACCGCCACACCATCCAGCCGGCGCAATTGCGATCGCGCGTCACCGTATCGAGCCACATGGCGTAAGCGTCAGCCGCGTTCTTATTGGAGCGTGCATGGCCGAATTCCTCCATGAGCACCGGCTTATTGGCGCGGGCCGCGAGGTGGCAGAACTCGGGGATCATGTCGTTGAATTGCTCGATCGTGAGGTTGTAGTAGACCGGGTAGCCGTGCCAGGTCCCGAAATCGAGAGTCGGAATGGTCAAATCGGCTACCTTCGGGTCGAAGATGTTGGCATTCCCTGAGGTGACAAGGTGATGGGAATCGAGGGACTTCACATAGGCCGACATTTCGGCAGTCCAGCTCAACCGCAAGGCCTCTGGCTTTGCATTGCCTTCGTTGATCAGTTCCCAGGCCATAATGGTCGGGTCGTCCCGGTAGGCAAGTCGGGTGAGCGGGTTGACGCGCTCCACGACGTGGCGGACCCAAGTCCGGTAGTCCTGCTTCGTGCGTGGGTCAGTGAAGAAAAACGTCGCCTCGTCGTCGCTCCCATACCAGGCCCGCATCTGCTGGGCGCCGCCCGTGAAGGCCCAGAAATCCAGGAAGGCGATAATGAGCCTGAGGTGTCGCTTGCCGGCTTCGGCGATGAGGAAATCAACCTTCTGCATGCCGTTGGCGCCGTCATTGATTGCCATGCTGTTTTGACTCGGATCCCAGTAGAGCAGGTACGTACCATTGACTGCGAGATTGCTGGTTTCGCCTTCAAGCCGCCAATTCCAGATCGTGGGGACACTTCCGTCGAGCGACCCGATCACCGGTTGAAGGAAGACGCGGGCCACATTGGCGCCCATCGCCACCGCGTCGTCGAGAACGCGGGTGACCTCATTGTGCGAACCGAAGGTCAGATAGTGGTTGTTTACGCCGGTCACGAAGAATGGCTTGCCGTCCAACGTGAAGTTCGTTCCGGAAGTCTTGATGAAGGACGTTGCCGACGGATCGTTCAGTGTGCCGGCGATTGCCAGCACGGACGCGAACGCGAGTGCGCACAATCCGACATTGCGCAGCCAGTATTTCGCCCGTTGCCAGCCAGCCATCATCCCTGCATGTGGCTCTCGGCGGGCGCCGACTGCAACGGCCCCTAAGGATTACCTCCTCTGGCCTCACACAGCCCCGCATCAATAGGGCATAGTGTCGCTTGCCTGGGGCTGCTCGTCAAAGCTGTCCTTCTTCTTGAATTCCGCCGTGAGAACAGCAATGCGCATTTGCTTGAGTCTCGATCCGTCGCGGCTGCTTCGCTGGCATCTGTGGCTGGCAGAGGCGCTTGCTGAAGTGCCCGGCAACGATGTCTCCTGCGCCATCGCGGCCGGTTGCCGCCCGCTGCCGTTAGTCTTTCGGTTGCTGCTCGAACTCGAACGACTACTCTATGGCTACCGCGCCAAAGCTGTCACGGACTCCGTCGAGGCGGAGCTGCGATCCTTGCCGCCACCCCCGGCCGACCAGGTGGATGTGGTGATCAACTTGAGCGGCGAGGAGCCGCTCCCGTCGGGACGGCGCGTGCTCACTCCGCTCTTCAACGGGCTACCGGGCGAGATTGGAGTTATGACGGCATTGGCGAATGATCAGGACCTTCTCGTCGACCTGCACGACACGGCGCGCCCGTCGCAGCCTTGGATGGCACGTCCGGCCAGTGTGGACCGTAAAGTGTTCGCGGCGGGCCTCGACAGCGTTCTCTCCTGCGCTGTGGCGCTGATCCTAAAAGCCTTGTGCGAGAAAACCAGTTCAGTGCCGTGCGGGGTCCCCGGTCCACCGACGGCGGCGCCCCCCCTTGGCGCGCTTTCGGCCATTGCATGGGAGACTGGCACGGCGGTATCGAAGGCAATCGAGTTCTTGGACAGATTGTCGAGAGGCGGCAAGTCTTGGGGGATTGGCTGGCGCTTCGACCAGGTGGCGAGCCTGCTCGATAAAGGTCAAGCAGCTTTCAGCGTGGTTACTGGGGACACCGGCAGCTTCCTTGCCGACCCGTTCCCGTTCAGTCATCAGGGGCAGGACTTTATTTTCGTCGAACAGTACCTTTACTCAAAGAACCGGGGGTGCATCGCGGTCGTGACAGCGGACAAGAGCGGGGCCGCCGGCGCACCTCAGATCGTCTTGGAGGAGCCGCACCACCTCTCGTACCCGTTCGTGTTCGAGCAGGACGGGCAGGTCTGGATGATCCCCGAATCGGGCGCGGCAAGGAATGTCAGTCTCTACAGGGCGGTCGAATTCCCGTATCGGTGGAAGCGGGAGGCCTGCCTCCTGGAAGGCGTTGAGGGCTACGACACCACGCCGCTGCGCCATGAGGGCGGCTTTTGGTTCTTCGTCAGCCCAAGGTTGTGGAGGTCTACGTCCTGGGATGTTCTCAGCCTCTACCATGCCGCGAGCCTGACGGAACCTTGGACGCCCCATACCGCAAACCCCGTCCTGCTCGATGCCGCACTCAGCCGCCCCGCAGGCGCCGTTATCCGGCACGGCGGACGCATGCTACGCCCAGTCCAGAACTGCGCTCGCAGCTATGGTGGCGCGGTGACGTTTTGCCGGATCGATGCGCTCGACGAGTCGGAGTTTGCCCAGACCCCGGTTGGTGGCATTTCCTCCGGAGCGTTCGGGTGTCACACCTATAACCGCCGGTCTGGTCTGGAGGTGATCGACCTATTCGGTCATGTCCGTGGCTTGCGCCAGGTCACGACTTCGTATCGGCTGTTTGCGCCCGATGTGCCGCCCTCAGCGTCGTATGGGCGGCCCTTTTCTCGTCCGGAACAGTTAGCGTGGCCAGGCGGTCGTGCCCTCGACCCTTCTGGCGCGCAAGATTAAGGGGTAGCTCGGAAATCACGGCCGAATGAAGAAAGCGAGCCCACATGCGGGGCCCCGCGGCTTCTGGCCAGTGGCAATGTCGACGCTTCGCGCGAGGTTCATCGCGCCGGCAATGTTCGCTGCCTTCTACCCTGCTTGCTACGAGAGCCTGTCGTCCGCGGGATCTGGATCCCGGCCGCAGCTCGATGATTGTCCTCGCGGGCGAGGAACGCATCGCACTGCTGGCGTCTCCTCAGGTCTACCGGCGGCAGCGCCGCCGCCGCAGCCGCTGAAGGTGATCGTCCACTGCCGTGCGTCTGTCATGGCCGTTGGCGCGAGCTAATCCGAAGGGATAACCACAAAGAGCTAATCACCTATGGTGCCTTCTAACCATCTATTGAAGCTTCCATTGCGGCGTCGCATCAGCAATCCTTGCTCAACTCAGGTCAAGGAAGGTCAATTATTTCAGTCTCTCAGTCTAGTTTCATCTCATCTTTCGTCACGTCCGGGAGTCTCCATATGATTAACATAGCTGAACCCGGGGATATGGCCGCCATTCTGGGGCAGGTCCTTTCTGGGACCTATCATTCCTCCCATCATCGCGCCGGACACCTATCGGCAGTCTTGGTGCGTTTCCAGCCCGCCCCTTGGGTCCCATCGCTCGATCGTGCAGCGCTACCATGAATGCCGGTCTCTCCAGTGCTAGTGTTCTCGCCCCTGTCAGTGCCGTGTCGCCGCCTGACCCAATCAAGTTCGGGCTGCGGCAATCGTTGGCCCTACCCCGAGTCAGCTTCATCGTGCCGACGCTCAACGAAGCCGAGAACCTCCCTTGGCTTCTGCCGCGCATCCCCAGCTGGGCGCACGAAATCATCATCGTGGATGGCCGTTCGACCGATGACACGGTCGCGGTCGCGCGCCGCCTCCGCGGGGACGTAAAGGTTGTCATGGAGCCCCGCCGGGGCAAGGGTGCCGCACTGCAAGCGGGATTCCGGGCTGCCACTGGCGACATCATCGTCATGCTGGACGCTGATGGCTCCATGGTCCCTGAGGAGGCGATCGTCTTTGTCAGCGCGCTGATGGCCGGCGCGGATCTCGTCAAAGGTTCACGCTTTATCCAGGGCGCCGGCACCGACGACATGTCGCTTTTCCGGATGGTCGGCAACAGAGGGCTGACCCTATTCGTGCGACTCCTCTATGGCGGTTGGTTCTCCGACCTATGTTACGGATACATTGCCTTCTGGACCAGGCATGTCAGCACGCTCAATTGCGACTGCGATGGGTTCGAGATCGAGACCCTCATCAACGTGCGGGCCTTGAAGAACCACCTCAATATCGTCGAGGTGCCGAGTTTCGAAGCTTCGCGCATCAGTGGTGTGAGCCATCTGCGTGCCATCCCGGACGGTTGGCGCGTCCTCAAGACCATCTTGCGTGAGTGGGTGTACCAACAACACGGGCGGGGCGCGACAGCCTGTGATGACGGCGGGTAGGCCTGATGCGAATCCTGATGGTTGCCGCTCGCTGTTACCCCTTCATGGGCGGCACTGAAACTCACATCCAGGAAGTCGGACCCCGCTTGGTGGCGCGTGGCCATGCGGTCGACGTGCTCACTACCGATCCCTCAGGGGAGTTGCCGGTTGAGGAGGAGGTGGGCGGCATGCGTGTGCGGCGTGTCCCAGCCTGGCCAAGGGAACTGGACCTCTATGTGGCACCCGGCATTTATACCGCGATCCGGCGCGGGGCTTGGGATCTGATCCACTTCCAGGGTTACAGCACTTTCGTGGTGCCGATCGGACTGCTCGCAGCTGTGCGCGGGCAACTGCCGTTCGTCCTGACCTTCCACAGCGGCGGGCATTCCTCCCGGCTTCGCAACGCCATTCGCAGCACCCAGCATATGCTGCTCCGGCCGATGGTAGCCCGGGCCGAGCGGCTGATCGGCGTCTCCGAATTCGAAGCCGATTTCTTCAGCAGGAGGATGGGCGTGCCGCGGGAGCGGTTTGCCGTTATCCCGAATGGCGCCTCGATGCCGGCTCCGAGCCCCGGCGTCAAGGTCGATCCTCACCTGATCGTCTCGGGCGGCAGGCTGGAGCGCTACAAGGGCCATCACCGGGCGATCGCGGCCTTGCCCGCCCTGATCCGCCGGGTACCGGACGTGCGACTGCACATCGTCGGTACTGGCCCGTACGAGGGAGAATTGCGGCGCCTAGTCGCGACGCTCGGCCTTGAGAGGCGGGTCACAATTGCTGGTATCCGCGCCTCAGAGCGGCAGAAAATGGCAGATCTATTGGCGAGTGCCGCGCTGTTCGTGCTGTTCAGCGAATACGAAGCCCATCCAGTCGCCGTGATGGAAGCCCTGTCGCTGCGCCGTCCGGTCCTCGTCAGCGACACGTCCGGTCTGCGGGAGCTGGCTGCCAATGGTCTGTGTCGGGCGATTTCGTGCAACGCCGATGCGGGAGAGCTGGCCGCCGCCATGGCCGAGGAACTGGAGGCCCATCGGGAGGTCCCGGATTTGGCGCTGCCCGACTGGGATGCCTGCGCGCAAGCACTGAGTGACGTCTATTGTAACGTCCTGGGCAGCCGATCCACGGTCCGCTCAGCCCCCGGCGGCGTGACACCCTGGCCTCCCGCGACGAGGGTATGATGCTGATGACGCAGGCTCATTTCACCGCGAGAACCAGGATCAAACCACTCCAGGCCGGGATACGGCTCTTATCGGCCGTTATCGGTCCGGATCTTCACGGCGGCAGCGCCGATGCCCCGCCGCAACGGGCCAAATACGGTTGGATCGCGATACTGTGCCTGACCGTCGCAACGGCTCTGCTCCTGGTCGTGGCCGGGCACGCAACCGGGCGCCGGGGCTATGACGTGGCGCCCGCGCTCTTCTGGTCCGGTATGGTCCTCCTGATCGTTCCGACCAGCCTCCGCATCGCCTGGCCAACGACAGCCCGAGGTGAGCGCCTGTTCCTCCTGTTCCTGCTTGTCGAAGCTCTGTTCTATTGCAAGAAGGTCTATTCCCCGACGAGCTTCAGCGGTTACGACGAGTTCTTGCACTGGATCGCAGCCGACGATCTCATCACGGCCCGCCGGCTGTTCCTGCCCAACCCGCTTTTCCCGATCGGGCCAACGTATCCCGCCCTGGAAATCTTGACGACGGCGATCGTCGATCTGACGGGACTGCCCTTGTTAGTGGCGGGAACGCTCTTATTGGCCATCCTCAAGGGCACGTTCATCGGTGCCCTGTATCTGTTCCTCGAAAGCATCGTCGGATCGCCGCGTATCGCAGCTATCGCCTGTCTGGCCTACATGGGCTGCTCAACCTTCTTCCTGTTCGACTCAAGTTTCTCCTACCAGAGCCTCGGCATCGTGCTGTGTGTGCTGGCTTTCGCGGTCGAAGCGGCGTCCAAGGATCTTGTCGGGCGACCGAGGCTGAAGTCGCTCGGGCTGATAGCCTTGCTGTTGGCAAGCCTCGCGGTCACACATCACGTCTCGGCCGCCTTCGCCGCCATCTATTTCGGAGCGTTGGCGGGTCTCGAAGCTTTGCGCCGTCACGATCCCATGCGGATTGAGACCAGGATCGGCGTGGGTTTCACGGCGATCTTGGCCATAGCCCTGCCGTTCCTGTGGATGCAGTTCCGTGGCATCCCACTCGCAGGCTATCTCGGCCCGGTGATCGGGGCCGGCTTCCACTCATTGATTGGCATGATCCTTGGCACCGCCACCCCGGCGACGGAGCATCTTCAAGCGCCGGCCAAGGCCCTCTACCTGCAACTGACCACCTTGCTGGCGCTCCTGCTGCTGGCACTCGGACTGGCAACAGGATTCTTTCGGTCACTTGCCATCGCAGCGCTCGGTGGTGCGCGGCCGCCGGGTTGGCTTCCGATCCGGGACATTCTCAAATGCCGCTGGCGTGACAGCCGCGTCCTGCTCCTCACCTTGCTGGCCTTCGGGCTCCCGGTCTCCGTGGCCTTCCGACTGACCAGCGCCGGATGGGAAATCGGCAACCGCATGGGAACGTTCGTGTTCATCGGCGTTGGGCTGGTCGTCGCAGTGAGCATCGTCCACTTCTGGCAGGGCCGCGCGCCGCACGGGTGGCGCCGCATCGCGCCGACCCTCGCTCTGGCGGTCATCGTCCTGGGCGGCGTCGCGAGCGCCTCGATTAATCCGATCGATGGGCGCTATAGGGTGGCGGCCGATCAGGAATCAATCGAGCCCATGGGGATCGAAACGGCACGCTGGGCCAAGCAATGGCTCGGCGCGGGCAACCGCTTCATCTCCGACCGCATCAACAGCATTCTGCTTGCGAGCTACGGCCGGCAGGACGTCAGGGTCAAGATCAGAGAAGGCATCGATTCCGCGAGCATATTCGAGGTCGACACATTGGGGCCAGGGGAGTTCTGGGCCTTGGCGGGAAGCAACATCGATTTCCTGCTGGTTGACCGGCGCCTGAGCACGGCTCCGCCAGTGCTCGGCTTTTACTTTCAGCCGTGGCAACGGCGGCAGGGAACGCCGATCTCGGGTGCAGCGCTCCTCAAGTTCAATGACGTCAAGGGCGTCACCCGCGTCTATGACAATGGCTGGATCGTCATCTACGACGTGAGGGAATTGCATGAGAACCATTAGCAAGCGGGGCCTTCTGGCCGCCTGCCTTTGGGCGGGGGCCGCGGTGGCGGCCGTTGCTTTCAGCGACAGCGCGCTCCTCCGGGTTGCCCTCGGCGCACCCGTGGTGTTCCTCGTCCCAGGCCATACGGTGTTGCGGGCCATTGGCGTCAGCACGACCTCCGCGTTGCAACACATCGTCTACGCGGTCGGAGCAAGCCTCGCCGTCGGCATCGCCGGGGGCTTTGCACTGAACGCCGCAGGCTCCCTCACGCCGCTCGGCTGGGCGCTGTGGTTTTGGACCGTGACGGCCGCCGCGGCACTGGTGGCCGCCGTCCGCCGCGACACTCCCGATCTGCCTGCTTGGCCGGCTTTGGCGCGAGTCCGGGTTTGGCAGGGGGCCGTGCTCATGCTAGCGGTGCTTGTGGCGACTGGGGCCTATGCGTTTGCTGTCCGGGACGAAGCGGCCCACCGGGAATTCAAATACACCGAGTTCTGGTTGTTGCCATCAGCCAGTGGCGAGCAGGGCCGGATCACGGTTGGTATCAGGAGCGCCGAAACCCAAACTCAGCGGTTCGACGTGGAAATCACCCTTGATGGGCAACCGTTAGCGGTTTTCCGATCGGTCGCCGTCGCGCCGGGCGGCACCTGGGCGCAAGAAATCCCGGTGCCCGTCGTAGCAATCCGCCAAAGGGCCGAGGCCAGGCTCTATCGACCGCAAGACAACCGGCTCTATCGCAGCGTTTCGACGCTAGTGCCGCGCATCTAAAATGAGGCTCGATCATGCGCATCCTGCTGCTATCGCAGTTCTATCCTCCGGTAATCGGGGGAGAGGAGCGGCACGTCCGCAATCTGGGCGCGGCGCTGGCGCAGCGAGGCCATAATGTCAGTGTCGCGACCTCGAGGCATTCCGGGTCGCCCGAACCCGAGCTGGACGGCGCGGTCCGCGTGCATCGCTTGCGCGGCACGCTGCAGCGTCTGTCTGGCCTCCACACCGATCCCGAGCGCCGCCATGCACCGCCCTTCCCGGATCCCGAACTGGTGTTGGGTCTGAAGCGGGTGGTCGCCCGAGAGGAGCCGGACATCGTTCACGCCCACAACTGGATTTACGCGTCCTTCCTGCCGCTCAAAGCGCTGAGCGGGGCGCGCCTCGTGGTTACGCTCCACGATTACGGCCTTGTCTGCGCAAAAAAGAACTTCATGCACTTGGGCGCGGATCTCTGCAGTGGCCCGGCGCTGGCGAAGTGTCTGCCGTGCGCCGCAAAGCACTACGGGGCGGTGAAGGCAGCCGCGACCACCTTGGGCAACTGGGCGTCGAGCTTCGCAGCTCGGCGCGAGGTGGACCGCTTCATCGCGGTGAGCCACGCGGTGGCGTATCACAACGGACTCACCCAAGGCCGTGCCCCCTACGAGGTCATCCCCAACTTCGTGCCCGACGATGTCGGAGCGCTTGGCCCGGAAGATCCCTGCCTGCGGGAGCTGCCCGAGGATGAATTCATCCTGTTCGTCGGCGACATGGCACGTCTCAAGGGCATTGATGTTCTCCTGCAAGCCTACACGGGGCTGAAGCGGGCGCCGCCGCTGGTCTTGATCGGGCGGCGGGCCGCAGATACGCCAACCGAGTTTCCGCCGAACGTCCGGGTCTTCGGTACGTGGCCGCATTCCGCCATCATGCATGCATGGCAGCGTTCACTGTTCGGCGTGCTGCCATCGGTGGGGCCAGAAG
>NZ_RZSB01000173.1:0-9219 GCF_004023285.1 Mesorhizobium sp. M2A.F.Ca.ET.067.02.1.1 | reverse complement strand
AGACAGGCTGTCACGCGTCTATCTCGAGGCCAACGGCGCGCTCGCCTACGTGGCGCGGCCGCAGCCCGCGCATGGCGAGGGTGACGGCTGGCACTGGCCGAGCAAGGCGGCTGTTGTCGAAAAGCCGAAGGCGCGTCGGAAGTAATCCCGCCGGCGTCCGTCGGCCGGAACCGCAACGGGCGAGCAACCGAAGGGCAAGAGGCAGAGTGCCGTCAGCACGCAAATACCCTCTTGCCCCGCGATCACGCCCCCCGGCGACGGATTGGGTGGGTTAGCGCGCCCGGCAGGCCGAGCGCTGGCCGAAGCCACTCGGGCCGCAGATCCACGGCGAATGGCCAAGCAGCGGACCGACGCTGCCCATGCTGTAGGAAATCTTGACGGGCCGTGGCACACGAGCAGGCTGCGGCCGGACGAAGGTGGCATAAGCCTCTTCCCTCACGCGCGTCACGCTGGACGTCTGCGTCAGCGACTTGCGGTGAACGCGATGCAGCCGATGCTTCATGACATATTGCATCTTCTTTGTGGTGGTGTGGGCTGCCGGGTCGATGCTGATCGAGCTGGTCTTCATCGTGTCCATGCTCTGGCAACCGGACCCGATCGAGACCAGTGCAAGAGCGGCAATGGCGCAAGCATATCTCTTGCCTACGGCCGCTGCTTCCTTCATGAAATCGTTCATTGTCGTCCCCTGCCACGAAATAAGCGTTGTTTTCGCGCGGATATATTCCCTCTTTGCTTGGCTTCCGCGCCACGCGAACGGCTCGCCGCCATTCACATCATGGCTCAATATTAGAGGCGACTTATTAAAATTCGTGCAAACGAGATGATGAGCGCGGTCTTTCGCGACTCTATCGACTATTATTAAAATGCGAACGTTTATTTCGGCAGCCGCTCTTTCCGCCCAAGCCGACGGTCAATTTCTGGCCAGCGTAGCTGTGTAGGACAGTCTCGCCTTCAGGCGGCTCAACGGTTGTTCCAACAAGTGCCAGGAGGTCGCGGCAGCCGCGACCGTGACCAGGCCCGCAATCACGAACCGGATCGGACCGAGCGGAGGAAACTGCGTCTCGAAGGATTCGCAGAACAGGAAGACGACGGCCAGTGCGGGGAAATGATAAAGATAGATCCCGTAGCTGATCCGGCCCAGATATCGCACAACGGAGTTCTCTGCCAGTCGCTTGATCAGGCCCTTGGCACCTGCGCTCGCCCAACACACGACAGCGACCAAAGGTACGACCGTCAGGAAGTCGCCGAGGACGAAGTTGAACATGGCCGCCTGCAGCGTGAATGAAACCGCCACGATGGCGATGGCCGCGACGCTTGCTATCGCCAGTCTCCACCGCAGCACATCGGTCAGTCGATTGGAAGCTTCGATCGCCGCGAGAAGGGCGCCGGCGCCCAAAGCGTCAAACGCGGCCGGCGTCAGCACGTAACGGGCCGGCCCTTCCGGAAGATAGAACATGATGGCTGCCCGAAAGGCGACTGCCGCAAGGATGACCCCAATCAGCGTCGGGATTAGTGTTTGACGAGGGCTCAGTACGATCAGCAGCGGCCAAAACAAATAAAACTGCTCCTCGACGCTCAAACTCCACAGATGGGCGAGCTGCCAGGGGTCCCAGTTACCGTTTAGCGCAAACAAGACATTGGAGAGGTAGGCAGCGTGCCAGGGCAACGATGTCCGGATTTCGGGCAAGAAGGCGGCCGCCAAGGTCAGCATCACGTAATATGCCGGAAAAATCCTCAGGGCCCGCCGCAGATAGAAGACCAGGATGACTCCGAGAGCGCCCTGCGATCGGGCCACTTCTTTCGATCGGATCAAGATACCCGTGATCAGGTAACCGCTGATAACAAAAAACAGCCGAACACCATAATGCCCCCAGGGTGAGGCTTCATCCCAGAAGTGCGAGTACATGACGGCGAATACAGCAACCGCTCGCAGCGAGTCTATCTGCGGCCTATACTCGGGATTAGGCATGATGGTGAGCAGGAGATGCCCGCTTGCCAGGGCTTAGCGTCGTCGCGTCCAGACTAATCACACGCATTCGCGCGCGACGACGACCACCAAAGAAGCGAGTCCGCCGAATAGGATTTGAACTATGAACGACAGCTGTCTCCGGGCATTCCATTCGACCATTCATTCGACTCTTGAGGCTTCATTCACCCCAACCGGGATCAAAGCGGAACCTTTGGCTTCCGAGTTCGCCGCGGCCTGCACCGGAAACCGGATACCTGACCTTGACGATGTGTAGGCCGGCGCCCTGCTGCAGTCCATATATGCCTTGCAGCCCGCGATCGTAAAATCCCGCCAGCGGGATTAATACGGCGACGGCGGCGAGCGATCCTTGCAGGGCAAACTTGCCTACGTTTTGCCGCAGCGAAATCTTGTTCTCTGTCAGATGCTTGCCAACTATCACCACGACCAGCAATCCGTAGATCGTCGCATTGAACGCGGCCAACCAGTAGAAACCGAGGGCCCTCGAAGGATGCTCCACAAGAAGAACCGGCAACGAAGCACCAACCGCAAGCAGGGCGTATGGCACGATGACGCGGGCGGGCAGAAGGTGTTTTGGGCCGCTGCCTTTTGGAGTGACGCGGAAATCGACGAATGACTTGGTCAGATAATCGCGAACCGATGCCAGCGTTCCTGCCATCACCCAGGGCCAGCGCGCGAACAGATGGAAGAGTGTCCCTTCCCAACTGACAGCCTTCGCCGAGAATGGACGCGAGAGACCTAACCTCTTTAGAAAGATCACCAGAGCAATCGGGATGGCCGCGCTTGGCATATAGTAGAAAAGGAGTTCCGGATACGCCACGTTGGCAAAATTGTCGCCCGACAAAAGCGCGTAGATCGGCATGATATATGTCGCCATCGCGAACAAGGCGAACATGGGATACCAGAGCTGGCAGAATACGAACTGCCGTCTGAGCCTCGGGCTGAGCTTGGACAGATATGTCGGCGTGTATTCAAGCAGGATGGTCGTCAAGCTACGCGACCATTGGAATTCCTGAGTAATCAGATCGGCGAAAGTCTGCGGACCGTCGCCATTCGCGATTGCATCGATGGCATGGACGCCGCGCCATCCGGCGGCGTTGATCAGCATCGAGGTTGAATGGTCCTCGGCCAGTTCAGGACCCAGCCCACCAGCTTGCCGCAACGCAATGGTGCGCACGGCATAATGCGAACCGATGCAGAGCGGGGCGCCGTTGCTGGTGTAGCCGGATTGCAGGGGGCCGTGGAGCATACCTTCCACAAACAGCCGGCCGCGCGCGGCCCAGCTTTCGCTGGCATTGTTGTCGCAGATACTGGGCGCCGAGACATAGCCGACGGCGGGATCGGCGAAGGGATAAAGGATTTCCCTCAGATAGGTCGGCGTCGGCACGTGATCGGCGTCCATCTGGGCGACGAAGTCGTAGCGCTCGTAACCGTAGTGGTCGTAAAAGAAGGCCAGATTGCCTTCCTTGCAGCGGGTCCGGCGCGGCCAGGTCTTGCGGTGATAGTCCTCGCGGCCGCGCCTGGTCGAAATCAGCACGCCATGCGCGTCGCACCAGCGAACCGTCGCCTCGGTCGGATCCTCGTCGGCAAGCCAGGTGTCGTGCGGATAGTCCTGCGCCAGCATCGCTTCCAATGTGCGCTGCACCACGGCGAAAGGCTCCGACGGCGCCTTGGTGACCACCATGGCGACGCGCGAATGCTTCGGGATCATGTGCAGCTTCGACGACTTCCTCGAGGCATGGACGTTGAGCAGGAAATACATCGGCATCAAGGTCAGCCAGGCCAGCACGATTGTGGCGAAGGCAAAGGGCCCGACATGATCGATATGCTCGGGCCGCAGCCACCAGGACCAGAAGAAAGCCAGCGCGACGAACCAGGAAGCAAGGCCAAGCCGCAAGATCAATTGCTGGCGCGGCGTGAGCACCGGCACGAGATAAGGACCCTTGGGGCCGTGGCCGGTCGAAACCGCGCCAGCCTTGCCCATTGACGTCGTTTTGCCGCCGACAACGCCGGCATCCCCAGATACGCCCATACTACCCACGCCCTGTCCGCCCGGCTGAGCCGGTCGAACGCATTCATCCCCGCTACAGAATCAGCTTGAGCTAATGCAGTGTCAACAGAATTAGGTTTTCGTTAACCAAGCTTATTGGAAACTGGTTAACCAACCGCGGCTTCCGCGACCTTCACGGTCGGCGCGCGGCCGCAACGCCCGGCTGAGGTGAAACGCACGGGGCCAGCGCGAGCCACCTTCCGTTAACCATACCGGCAGCTATAAGGTTAAGTAACGGTTAATTGCGCTTGACTCTCGCCGAGCATAGGCTCTCATATGAGAGAGGGTTAATATCGTAATGTTGACGCGAATTTGTGAGTATCGCGGCGACCTCGTCTCAAGATCCAGCTATAGAGGTTGGAGAGACCACAATAACGGACGGCACAGCGTAGAACGTGCCAGTTCTAGTCGCTCAGAAAACCCGCATCACGTCGGCAAACCGATATTGGGTTTGCGTGCCGGCTTCAGTCGGCACGTTGTGGCAAGCTTCAAGGTCCAGCGGGACATTGAAGCCCATCGGAGGCGGGTATGAAACTCTCTACAGCAACCGCGCTTGTGTCGGCGCTTATTCTCAGCGTGGCCTTGCCAGCGTCGGCGGGTTCGCAGACGGGAACGGATCCGATCAAGACGAGCTCGGCCGCGTCGGCGTTCGGCTCCTACGATCCTTATGGCGATTTCAGCAATGACAAGTCGGCCAGCATCGAGGAACTGTTCCTGCCTTGGGAAGACGTCGACCTGTCGACACTGCCGCTGGCCGACGCCTACGCCCAGCAGCGCGGCCGTTCGCTGCTGATCACCATCGAGCCTTGGACATGGTCGAAGGACTGGCGCATCACGCCGCCCGAGCTGAAGAATGGCATATTGAGCGGCAAGTACGACGCCAACATGCAGGCGATCTGCAACCTCGTCGGACAGATGAAGAGCCCGGTCACCATCCGCTGGGCGCAGGAAATGGAAGACACCAACGGCCGCTTCACCTGGGCAAACTGGGCGCCGAAGGACTGGATCGCCGCCTACAAGCGCGAGGTGGACGTCTGCCGCAAGGCCGCGCCGGCGGCAAAATACATGTGGTCGCCCAAGGGCGTCGAAGGCCTGGAAAAATACTATCCCGGCGACAACTATGTCGACGTCATCGGCCTTTCGGTGTTCGGCCTGCAGAAGAAGGACAATGACGAGGTCGGCCGCGACCGGACGTTTGAAGAGACGCTGAAGCCAGGCTATGACCGTGTCGCGAAATTCAACAAGCCGGTTATCGTGGCTGAACTCGGCTATGTCGGAAAGCAGGACTACGTGTCGAAATGGGCCGACGACTCGCGCAAGTCCTATGCGGAGTTTCCGGCCCTTACCTCGGTCGTCTACTTCAACCAGAAGGAAGTCTGGCCGTGGCTGGGCGGCTATGGCCTGCCCGACTGGCGGGTGACCCAGCACGTCTTGCCATAAGAGACGTGATCATGCTCGTCCCGGCCAGACCGGGACGGGCTCCGGCTAAAGGTGTTGAAGTGGGGTTGCCGCCGAGCTGCTCGGCGGCGGGTGAAGCGTATGCGTAAATCAGTTGGCGGAGTAAAATCGTGAAAAGCGCAGTGGGGAAGTTTGTCGGAGCGGCGCTGGTCTGCTCCGTTTTTGTTATCGGCCTGCAGGACGCCGCAATGGCCAAGGCCGCGAACAGGATCGGCGACAAGGCGGCGAAGGCCACCGCCGTCTCCGAAGAAGGCATCTATCAGCTCTACAAGAACCGTTCCTGGCGTTGGGGCAACCATGGCGCCGCGTTTTTTGCGGTTAGCAAGCGGCAGTTTACGGCCTGGTCCACTGAGGACAAGCCTAGCGACGGCGAGGGTATCTGGTTCATGCCCGGCAGCGGCAAACTGTGTTTCCGGGCTACCTGGCGCGGTTCATGGGGCGCCAAGACCTCCTTGAGCTGCTTCGAGCATCGCCAGGCCGGCAAGGTGATCTACCAGCGTAAATCTCCGAGCGGAGACTGGTATGAGTTCAGGGACCGCCGCGGCAAATCGGACCTGCGCAATGGCGACTATGCCAGCAAGAAGGTGAAACGCTTCAAGGCGGAGCTGTAGTCGCGGACGCAGCTCGACTTGAAGTAGCGCGATTGCCAAGCACGGCGATTTCGCGCAACGGTCGTCGCGGCTGAAACGACCGCGTGACCGATGCCGGGGGCTGACGGAACGATCCTGATAACCGGCGCGCGCGCGCCGGTGGCGCTGCATCTGGCGCGCCTTGTCCACGGCGCCGGGCGCAGGGTGATCCTGGCCGACACGCCGGCGCGGCCGGTCGCGGCGGCGAGCAGGGCCTGCGCGCGCTATCATCGACTGCCGCCGCCGCGCTTCGAGCCGCAGGCCTATGCGAATGCGGTGGAAGCGCTGACAAGAGCCGAAAACGTCCAACTGGTCATCCCGACCTGCGAGGAAGTCTTTCACCTTGCGCTGGCCTGGCGCGGCAGGACCATGCCGGGAAAATTGTTCGCCCCCGACATCAGGTTGCTGGCGGAGGTTCACAACAAGCACAGCTTCATCCGGCTGGCCGAACAGCTTGGCCTGGCGGTGCCGGAGACGACGCTTCTCAATTCCCGCGACGATCTGGAGTCGGTGCGCGGCCACTCGCGCGACCTGGTGTTCAAGCCGGTCTGGTCGCGCTTCGCCAGCCATGTCCTGCTGCGACCGACACCGGATTTCCTCGATGCGATCGCGCCCTCCCCTGCCATGCCCTGGGTGGCGCAGCGTTTCGTCGAGGGCGAGGAGATCAGCGCCTATGCGGTGGCGCGCGAGGGACGGCTCAAGGCGCTGACGCTCTACCGTTCTCCCTATCGCGCCGGCAAGGGCGCCGGCATCTTCTTCGAGTGGGTCGAGGACGAGGCTGCACGCGATCTGGTCGAGCGCATCGTCGCGGGCACGACCTGGACCGGGCAGATCTCCTTCGACCTGATGCGCGAGCCGGGGGGCCGCGTGCTGCCGCTCGAATGCAATCCGCGGGCGGTCAGCGGCCTGCATTTCTTCCGCGATCCGGCGCGGTTTGCCGCTGCTGTGCTTGGCGACGGTCCGGAAGTCAGGCCGGACGTCACAGTGCCGCAAACGGTGCGGCTCGCGATGTGGATCTATGGATTGCCGGTGGCGCTTCGTTCAGGCGGGCTCGCCCGTTTCCGCAAGTCGATGCGCGAGGGCCAGGAACTGCTCGATTGGCCGGGCGATTCAGCCCCGGTCAGGGCGCAATGGCCGGCGCTGGCGGAGATCGCCGGGATGGCGTGGCGTGAGCGGATCAGCCTGCAGGCGGCGTCGACGCGGGATATCGAGTGGAACGGGCCAGTTTGATATGCTCATGCCCCGAGCGAGCCAGGGCCGATAGGTTTCACGTCAAGTTGCAGACCAAGTGCCTTGGTGACACCCAGCAGTGTGCTGAGGCGCGGATCACCCTTCTCGCTCAGTGCTTTGTAAAGCGCCTCCCGGGTGACACCGGCGTTCTTAGCCACGACGGTCATGCCGCGAGCTCGCGCGATGACGCCGAGTGCGTGTGCAATATAGGTTGCGTCACCGGTCTCGAACGCGTCGGCAAGGAACTCGGCCTGAGACTCTGCATCGTCGAAATATTCAGCGGCATCGAATGGTGTAGTTTTGAGAGCCATGTCAAACCTCGCTTGCCATCTGCTTGGCCTTTCTGATGTCCCTGTCTTGAGAGGATTTGTCGCCTCCGCAAAGCAGGATGATGACCGTGTTACCGCGCCTGATGAAATAGACATGGTAGCCCGGCCCATAGTCGATCCGAAGCTCGCCGAACCTTCGAAGAACTTCGCGTCTCCCGCCAAGCCCGCTTCAACACGAATGATCCGTTGAGCAATCTTCCTCGCGGCTCGGATATCTTTAAGGTCCCGCAGCCACTTCCTGAATTCGTCAGTCTGCCGGACCTCGATCATGCGTGAACTATAATTCACGCAGACGCTCAGATCAAGATGCGTGAACTTCAGTTCACAGCTCGATCTCATGCACTTTCGGCCCGCTCGCCGCCGGCGGCGTCCTCCCCTCCATGATCGCCGCGATGTCGCGGCGCAGGAAGTCGAGCGGGCCGATGACCGGCAGGGCACGCGGCGCGAAACGGGCATTGTCGCTCGCCGATTTCAGCACCCGGCGGTCTTGCTGAAGAGCGACATTGAATAATGGTTTGAAGGCCAGCGCTTTCAGCTCGCCGAGCAGGCCCTGGCGCCGGCCGATCAGCCAGCCGACACCCTCGACGGTGCGCTCATCGGCCTGGCGCAGATGGAAGGTGGTGGCCAGTACCAGCCCGTCCTTGCCCCAATATTCGAGCTCGGCGATGCCGGGATGGCGGAAGCGGCCAATGGTCTTGGCGCGCTCGCCTTCCAGCAGCCGGCTGATCAGGCCCTGCTGGCGTTCCTCGCCGGTGTAGCTCGCCTCGACCCAGCCCTCGCCGCCCGTCACCTCGACCCGCACCCGATGGCGTTTCGAGGTGAGGCCGCGCAGCAGGCCCTTATGGGTGAAATGGGTATGGGTGGCGTCAAGGATGTTTTCCGCCGCATCGATCACCGTCGACTGGGTCGACGAGCGCACCCGCCGCAGGATGATATCCTTGCCCTGCATGCAATGCAGGTAAGGCTCGTCCTTGGGCGTGCCGGACGAGATGAAGACCACCCCGTCGCGCTCGATCGCGGCGTAGCGGCGGACCCGGTAATGCGGCATGGCGCCGACATGGCCGGGGATCGCCGTGCAGCGTCCCTCGCCGTCATAACGCCAGCCGTGATAAGGGCATTCGATCTCGCCGCCGACCACCTTGCCGGTCGACAGCTCGACCAGCCGGTGCGGGCAGCGGTCGAACAGCGCCGAGATGCCCTGCGCGGAGCGGAACAGCACCACCGGCGCGCCATCAAACAGAATGCGTTTCGGCCGCTTGCCGATGTCGGCGGACAGCGCCACCGCCTGCCAAAAGGCTTCCCGCCGGCCCTCACTCACAGTTCGAACCTCCTGAGCAGGGGAATGCCGATCAGCGCCAGCACCGTCTCCATGACGCGGATCACCACGCGCTGGCGAAGCGGGAGATGCCCGGCATAGACGGCGTTGTATTCGATCGCGGCGACCGCGCCGCGCCGGCGTTTGAAACCGGCGGCGCCCGCGCTCATGTTGAAGAACAGGCCCCGCGCCGTGGCGTGATCCTGCGCCACCGCCATCAC
>NZ_RZSB01000172.1:0-9250 GCF_004023285.1 Mesorhizobium sp. M2A.F.Ca.ET.067.02.1.1 | reverse complement strand
GCGCCACGATGATGCCGAGCGGGGTGTAGGCGACCTTGAGGCCGAGCGGCATCAGCAATTTGCCGAGCCAGCCGGTCGGTGCATAGAGCGTGGTCAGCGCGATACCGGCGACCGCGGTGGGCAGCGCGAAGGGCAGGTCGACCATGGCGTCGACGACGCGGCGGCCGGGGAAACGGTAGCGGACCAGCACCCAGGCCACGAGCGTGCCGAACACGACATTGACGGCGGCCGCGATGAAGGCCGTGCCGAAGCTGATTTCGAGCGCCTTGAGGGTGCGCCGGTCGGTGGCCAAGGCCCAGAAATCGGTCCAGCCGAGCGCGGCCGAACGCCAGATCAGCCCCGAGAGCGGGATGAGGATGATGAGCGTGAGGTAGGCAAGCGAGAAGCCGAGCGTCAGTCCGAAACCCGGAATGACACTCGGCTGTCTGAATCGCCACCCCGCGTGAGCGGGTGCTGTGGTCATGCTGTTCTGGATCGTCCCTTCTTACTCAACCAGATTGCAGTCGCCAGTTTTCGAGGCCCGGCCTCTCACTGCGCCGGCTTGTAGATCTGGTCGAATATACCACCCTCCCCGAAATGGTAAGGCTGCGCCTTCTTCCAGCCGCCGAATTGCGGGTCGTCGATGGTGACGAGCTTGATAGCAGGCAGTTTGGCGAGGTCCTCGGCCGGAACCAGTTCGGGCTTGGACGGACGATAGTGGTTCTTGGCGATGATGGTCTGGCCTTCCTTCGAATAGAGCCAGGAAAGATAGGCCTCGGCCACCTTGCGCGTGCCTTTGGCGTCGACATTGGCGTCGACGACGGCGACGGGCGGCTCGGCCAGGATCGAGGTCGGCGGGTAGACGATGTCGAAATTGTCGGCGCCGAATTCGTCGAGCGCCAGATAGGCGTCGTTCTCCCAGCCGATCAGGACGTCGCCCAGGCCCTTCTGAGCAAAGGTGACGGTCGAACCGCGCGCGCCGCTGTCGAGCACCGGGGCGTTGGCATAGAGCTTGGCGACGAATTCCTTGGTCTTGGCCTCGTCGTTGCCGTCATGCGCGTTGGCGTAGGCCCAGGCCGCCAGGTAGTTCCAGCGCGCGCCGCCGGAGGTCTTCGGGTTCGGCGTGATCACCTGGACGCCGTCCTTGACCAGATCGCTCCAGTCGTGGATGCCCTTGGGGTTGCCCTTGCGCACCAGGAAGATGATGGTCGAGGTGTAAGGTGCTGAATTGTTTTCGAATTTCTTGCGCCAGTCGGGATTGATCTTCTTCGACTTCGAGACGATGGCGTTGATGTCGCCTTCGAGCGCCAGCGTCACCACATCGGCGTTGAGGCCGTCGATCACCGCACGGGCCTGGGCGCCCGACCCGCCATGCGACTGCTGGATGGTGACCGTCTCGCCGGTCTCGGCTTTCCAGTGCGCCGCGAAGGCCTCGTCATAGGCCTTGTAAAGCTCACGTGTCGGATCGTAGGACACGTTCAAAATGGTCGTATCGGCAAACGCGAAACCGAGCGTGCCGAACTGGACAGATGTGGCGACCAGCGCGCCGAGCAGTTTCCTGAAATGAGGTTTGGTCATTCCCGCCTCCGTTGAACTGCTGCGAACTCTAGCGAGTTTATAGAATTTAGATGCATTGAATG
Source organism: Mesorhizobium sp. M2A.F.Ca.ET.067.02.1.1 (assembly GCF_004023285.1). Taxonomy (NCBI): domain Bacteria; kingdom Pseudomonadati; phylum Pseudomonadota; class Alphaproteobacteria; order Hyphomicrobiales; family Phyllobacteriaceae; genus Mesorhizobium; species Mesorhizobium sp. M2A.F.Ca.ET.067.02.1.1. The sequence continues at coordinate 7,631 of NZ_RZSB01000172.1, read as the reverse complement.
TTGCCTTTTTCGCCTCCTAGAAGCAATTTTTCGCCGTATGTCCGTCGCTCGAAGAAATATCTTCCTCAAGCCGGCGACACCATGAATCCTTGCCAGCCCGCCTAATTAGAACCGGCGACGGTTTGGGCAAGGCTGGATGGTTCCCGGTTAAGGCGCTGTGACCGGAAAATCGAAGCGCTGTTTTGGAAAAGGCTCTTTGGCGAGGGTGAAGTGCCACCATTCGCGCGCGTAGTTGCGGAAGCCAGCGGCGTGCATGGCGGCAAGCAGCATCTTGCGGTTCGCCGCCGCTTCGGCGGGGAGCGGGCGGTGCGCCGTCTCGCTCATCGGATCGAAGCAGTCGAAACCGGTGCCGAAGTCGAGCGTGTCGCCGTCAGGCGCGCCGCAGGCCGGGTGAACCGCGCTGGTGGCGTCGGCGATAGCGAGGTCGAGGGTCGAGCCGCGCGAATGGCTGGACAGCTCGCCGATATAGCCCTTGGCGATAAGATCGCCACGCCGGACGGTCGGATACCACTGCGGATCCGGCGGGCCCGCTTCTCGCGTCCATCGGACCATATCGGCGACGGCTCGTGCGGGCCGGTAGCAGTCGAAGACGACCAGCGTCAGGCCTCTGGCGGCCACGACTTTCTGGACGCTGGACAGCGCCTTCGCCGCTTGCGTGGTCAGTACGCAGACGGGCGCGTCATAGCCGTCGACCTTGCGGCGCAGGAAGTTGTCGCGGCCGGCGTAGCGGATGTCCTGGCGGATGGTCGGATCGACATCGGCCAGCCTGACGAAGCCGGGGGGCAGAGGATCGGCAAGGGCTGGGGTGGGAGTTGCGGATAGGAGGGCTAGGGCTGCGGCCAGAGCAACTCCTAATGGAAAGGTATGGCGCGAGGCCCCCCTCTCTGCCCTGCCGGGCATCTCCCCCTCACGGGGGAAAGGCAGTTTGGGCGCCGCGCTCGTGCTTCCTGCGTTGAAGACTAGCGAAAGCGCCGAAGCGAATAATCTCCCCCCTTGAGCGGGAGATGGCCGGCGGGCCAGAGAGGGGGGCCTCGCACCGGACATCAGTGGAGAAGCTCCGCGCGCCCATCCCTCGAGAAACGCAATCCCCAGATCGCCTGCCGGTGTTCTACTCAACGAAAACCTTCACGCTGGCAGCGCGGCCGGCGGCGTCGATTACCGTCAGCGTCGAATAGCCGGTGCCGTCGGGCTGCCAGGTCGCGGTGCGGCGGCGGTCGATGCCGGCGAGCGGCCTGCCGTTGGCGAGCCAGCGGAACGGCGCGCGGCCGCCCTGCAGCTTCAGCACCAGCGGCGTTGCGTCGGCTGAGTTGGTGCCGAGGTCTACGCGGGCGCCATTGGGCGGGAAGATGATGGTCGGCGCCGGCTCGGCGGCGGTGGCCTGCACCAGGCCGTCGGCGCCGGCGCCGAAGCGGGCGAACGTCACCGGCAATTCTTCGCGCTTGGGATTGAAGACACCCGGCGGCCGGCCGGGCAGCGGCACGCTGGCGAGGCCGGAACGGACGAAGCCTTCGAACAGGATGGGTGCGGCGGAGACATAGCCCGACAGGCCGGGGACGGCTGGGCGGCGAACACCGGATGGACGGCCGCGACCGAGAACAGGCCGAGCGCCAGAAGTCTGCTTCGCATGACGTGATCCTTTCCTGCATGCTTCGGATGCCGGGAGAATAGGAAGCGTCTTTTGCCGCTTTGCTTCGGCGCGTTGCCGAAGGTTTCCAGAAAAAGGAGATTTGTTTCCGAATATTTCCGGCGGGGTTTTGGAAACGTTCCGTTGCAATTTTCCATGCCGCTTGGCGGCGTCGCTCCCTATAATCAGGAACGAAAAGGCAAGCGGGCCAAGAATGCAGGCACAACCCCACATCCTCGTCGTGGACGACGATCGCGAGATCAGGACGCTGCTCGGGCGCTATCTCGACGGGCAGGGCTTTCGCGTGTCGGTGGCGGCGGACCGGCGCGAATGCGAGCAGAAGCTCGGCTCCGGCCAGTTCGACCTGATCGTGCTCGACGTCATGCTGCCGGACGGCTCCGGTCTCGACATCTGCCGGAGCCTGCGCGATCGCAAGCCGCACATTCCGGTCATCCTGCTGACAGCGCTGAAGGAAGATGTCGACCGTATCATCGGCCTGGAGCTCGGCGCCGACGACTATCTCGGCAAGCCGTTCAACCCGCGCGAGCTTTCGGCCCGCATCCGCGCGGTGCTCAGGCGCTCGGCGCCGGAAGAAGCCGCCCCGCCCAAGGTTCGCGTCTATCATTTCGCCGGTTACAGGCTGGAGCCGGACACGCGAAAGGTGATGGATGCCGATGGCGCCCTGGTCGACCTGACCGGCGCGGAGTTCGATCTGCTGCAGGTCTTTCTCGATCGGCCGGGACGGCTTTTGTCGCGCGACCAACTGCTCGATCTGACGCAAGGGCGCGAGCGCGAGCCGCTCGACCGGTCCGTCGACGTGCTGATGAGCCGGCTGCGGCGGAAATTCGCCGAAGCGGGCGAGGAGGCATTGTTCAAGACCGTGCGCAATGGCGGCTATCAACTGACGGCACGGGTCGAGACGGCGGAGTACCGCGTCCCGACAACGGATGTCGAGCCATGACTTCGCTGCGCCGTCGGCTGATCATCCTTTTGGTCGCGTCGATCCTGGGCGTGGTCGGGCTTGCCACCTTTGTCGCCGTCAAGGTGCTCGGCGGGCCGTCGCCGGAGCTGACGATGGGGCCGCTGGCGCACCAGATCCAGTATATGATGCAATTGGTTCCAGGCCACGTGCCGAGCAGCGGCGATGCGCCGGTGACGATCAGCGATCGTCCGGCGCCCGGTTTCGAGGACCGCAAGCACACGCGGGTGCTGAACGACATGCTGCGCCAGAACGGTCTCGATGTTTCGGCGGTCGTCAGCCGCAGGGCCGGGCAACCCGGGATGATCGCCTCGGTCGCTTTGCCTGACCATCGCTGGATGATCGTCGATGTTCCCGACGTGGGCCCGCCGCGCGATGTCTGGTACGGGTTCGCCGGCTGGATGGCCTTGATCGTGCTCGGCGCCACGCCGGTATCGATCTATTTCACCGGCGTGCTGGTTCGGCCGCTGGAAATGCTGGAAACCGCCGTCAGCAAGATCGGCTCGGATGGCATGCTGGCGACTTTGCCGGAGAAAGGCTCGGCCGAGGTGAGGGCCACCGCCCATGCGCTTAACGAGCTGTCGGCAAGACTGAAGACGGCGATGGAAAGCCGCATGCGCCTAGTCGCGGCGGCCGGCCACGATCTCAGGACGCCGATGACCAGGATGCGGCTCCGCGCCGAATTCCTCGAGGAGGATCGCGAGAAATGGCTGAGCGACCTCGACGAGCTCGACCGTATCGCCGACAGCGCCATCCGCCTCGTGCGCGAGGAGGTCAACCAGGACGCGGTTGAGCCGGTGGCCCTGGACGCGCTGGTTCGCGACATCGAGGTCGAAATGGTCTCGCTCGGCCATGCGGTGACGATCGACCATCTCGACCATGTGTTCGTCAAGGCCGGCGCGCTCGGCTTGCGCCGGGCGCTGCGCAACCTGATCGTCAACGCCGCCACGCATGGCAAGAGCTGCACCATCGCGCTTGCGCGGCGAGGCGGCCAGGCGGTTCTCACCATCGCCGACCGCGGCGCCGGCATTCCGCCGGACCTGTTGAACAAGGCCTTCGAGCCGTTCTTCCGGGTCGATCCGGCGCGCACGCAGTTCATCCCGGGCGCGGGGCTGGGTCTCGCCATCGCCAAGGAGATCATCGAGCGCTATGGCGGCTCGATCACGCTGGAGAACCGGCCGGGGGGAGGGCTGCTGCAGACAGTGGTTTTTGCAACAGCCTGACCTCGGACGTTGTTTGTCCTCGGGCAATTCCAGGGTCTGGCGCGGGGTTTCAACTGCTTTTCAAGGCTTTGCTCGCTGCATCGTGACCACACCGCTGTTGCGAACCGGTGTCGCAAGATGCGAATTTGCCGATTTGCGAGGATGCCACCATGCCCATAGGCAAGATTGCGTTTTGCGCGGCAGCGATGATCGTTGCCGCCACAAACTTCGCCGATGCACGACCCGACACACGCACAATGACCTGCGCGCAGACCCAGGCGCTGATCCAGAGCCGGCATGCGGTGGTACTGACCACGGGGGCGAACACATATGAGCGCTATGTCCGCCAATTCGGCAATGAGTGCGATGCTCCCTATGTGCCGATGGTCGACTATGTTCCGGCCAGTGACGGTCGTTGCATGGTCTATCGGTGCGAAGAGCCGGCGCCGATGGTTCCGGATTGATCTGAGACTTCCGCTTCGTTCTGCTGGGCGCCTGCTTTTTCTGAGCTTCAAGCGACCTGACGACGGCGATGGCCTTCTGTTTTCCGCCACCGAGCGCCCGCCGCCGCTCACTTGACCTTCTTGATCTCCGGGCCTGACGGCTGGTCGGTCGCTGGAGCCGGCGTGCAGTCCTGCCCCTTGCACTCCAAAGCGGGGTCGTTCCTCGGCGGCAGGCAGTTCTGTCCCTCGCAGTGAACGGGCGGCAGCTGTTGCGCCGCGTCGCCGTTCGGCTGAGCGGGCGGATCCTCGGCATGGATGGGCTGCAGCCCGGCCAGGCCGGTCATTGCCGCGCATAAGAGAACTGTCCGAAGCAGGTTCATCCGCGCCTCCATGGCGAGGCAGAACTCTACACCGTCTGATCGCTGCCAACATGCGTCACCCAACAACGCCGTTAATGACGCGTTTCGGCCCGGTGAGCGCGAGGTGCCGGATTCGGCCGTTCAGGGAGGATAAGACTGGTACGCCCAAGGGGAATCGAACCCCTGTTACCGCCGTGAAAGGGCGGTGTCCTAACCGCTAGACGATGGGCGCGCTCAGACGAAGCGGCTTATAATTGCGTTGTCGCCAACCGGCAACCCATCTGCCGCCACATGCGACAACTTTTTTCAAAAGGCTGCAAAAGCCGGCTTTTCGGGGCAGGGCAGGGTTGCGGCCGCATTCGGTCACGCACCTCTGGAGATTGGCTGGGAGGCCAGTCGCGGTCGTCATTCCATGGCGGAGCAAGGAGCGAAGCGACGCGCGCAGACCATAGAATCCATTCCGTGACGCTGACGTATCGCATCGGTGCAGAATCTGCGCCGCTCTACCCTACGGTTGAGGTAACGGCATGGATCCTCGGGTCTGCGCGTCCGCTTCGCTCCTGCCCCGCCCGTGGATGACGAAGTTCAGTAAGCTTCAGCCAATCGCGAACGTCGCTGACGGTTTGTCGAAACAAACGACGGCGTCGGCGGTGATCGGCTCTCAATCGGTCAACCCGGCTATGCGCACTGGGCAAAGCCGAGTATCAGCCGTCCTCGCCGCCGCCGCTGCGGCGACGGCAGCGCCAGTTCCAGTCGCGCTCGGGACCGACGTCGATATGGACGGATTCGGTGTGGCAGTAGGTGCCGACGCCGCCGCGGCCGGGCATCGAGCGGACGTAGCTCGCCAGTTCCCACTTCGAGACGCCGGGCAACTGGATGTCGGCGGCGGCGCAGTACATGTGCAGCGAGTTCTTGGCGCCGTTGGCGCGGCGGTTGCGCGAGGGGTCGCGGTAGCCGGAGGTGACGACCATCTTGCGGCCGAAATGGCCTTCGATCGTCTTCAGCACCCGCACCAGCGACGGTTTCAGACAAGCGACGTCGACGCTTTCGTTCTGCTTCAGAAGGCCGTTGGGCGCGAGTCTTGCCATGCCGGCGGCCGAGGCCACCTGGTAGGAACCGCCGCCGCCCTCATCCTCGTTGAGGTCGACGTCGCTCTCATCGTCAATGCCGGACTTGCGCTTGATCTCGAACAGCGCGGTCTGGCGCACGCCGGGAAGGGCGTCGGCGCCGGTGATGTGATAGCTCGGGTCGTCCAGCGAGGCGAGCTGCACTGGCTTCGCGGCGGGTGTCGCGGAGGCCAGCTCAACGATCGGCTTGGCAGGGGCGGGCGCGGCAGTTGCGGTCTTGGCCTGCGCCGCCGGTTGGTCGCTGGAGCGCGAATTGATCAGCGGCGCGGGCGCGGCCGAGGCCGGCGTGGTGCTGAACAGCGAGGCAAACAGGCTCTTCTTCGGCGCGGCGACCTGCGGCTGCGCCGGCTCGCCCGCGGTCACATAGACGCCGTTGCTCATGGCCTGCGTGGTCGCCTGCGCCTTGGACGCAATGGCGGCGGCATCGCCGGCGGCGACCTGCTGGGCGACGGCTTGTGTCTGTTCCGCCGTCTGCGCCGGCTGAACCAGAGGTTGCGGCGTGTTGCCGGCAATTGCGGCGGCGCCCGTGGGCACGGCGACGTCAGGGAAGGCGGCTTGCGGCCGCGTCTCCGGCACATAGGCGACCTTCTCGGGCAAAGGCGTGTCGCCTTCGCTCATCACGGTCGCTGCCGCATCGGTGGTCGCGGATGCCACTTGGGCCGACGAATCGGCGGTTGTTGCCGTCTTGCCGCCGGACGTCGCGCTCATTTCGGTGGCGGTTGAATTGTAGGCGGGCGAAACGACCGACATCGTCGGGTCGCCGGTCGATGTGCAGGAGGCCAGAAGCACGGAGAAAAGCGCTGCCGCTATGCTGCGACCTTCCCTTCGTGCAAGACGCCAACCTACTGATTTCAAAATAAATTCCCCCTCGGCATCCGGTCGGTCCGTCATCGCCGCGCCACTCCAGCATCGCGCCGCGATAACCCTCCTGTTCCCAACCGGAAACGGGACATGTGTCGAATCTGCAAGCCTCGGAATTAATCTGCGTCGGAAGGTGATTTGAGGCCGTGAAACGATTGACGCCACCATTTCGCCCTGTTTTGGCGGCCCGTCAACTCACCAGACATTACAGTCCGTTACACACGCACCTTGACATAGGTGCCCGGCGCATCTCCCAAGGTTTTCATACGCTTGCCCGGTTTCCGGGCGGGCACGCGGATGTTGTCCTGGTTCTCGATCCAGTGCTGCCAGTGCGTCCACCAGGACCCAGGATGCTCATGCGCCGCGGCGAGCCAGGCGTTGAAATCGCCCACCGGCTTGCCGCCGGTCCAGTACTGATACTTCCTGGCGGCAGGCGGGTTGACGACGCCGGCGATGTGGCCGGAACCCGCCATCACATACTCGACGTCACCGCCGAAGAAGCGCGAGCCCAGGAACACCGAAAGCGCCGGCGCGATGTGGTCTTCCTTCGTGGCAAGGTTGTAGACGGGGATGGTGATGTCGGCCAGCGAGACCGTGCGACCGGCCAGCTCCATCGTGCCGCGCGAGAGATTGTTCTCTAGATAGCAGTTGCGCAAATAGAAGGAGTGGTTGGCCGCCGCCATGCGCGTGGAATCGGAATTCCAGTAGAGCAGGTCGAAGGGCAGGGGCTCCTTGCCGCGCATGTAATTGTTGATGACATAGGGCCAGATCAGGTCGCCCGAGCGCAGCATGTTGAAGGCGGTGGCCATCTTGGTGCCTTCGAGATAGCCCTTCTCGCTCATCGAGCGCTCGACCGCGGCGACCTGGTCCTCGTCGACGAAGACCTTGAGGTCGCCGGCATAGGTAAAGTCGACCTGGGTGGTGAAGAAGGTGGCCGATTTGATGCGATGATCACCTTCCTGCGCCAGCAGCGCGAGAGCCGCGCCAAGCAACGTGCCGCCGACGCAATAGCCGATGGCGTTGACTTCCCTCTCGC
>NZ_RZSB01000171.1:0-9327 GCF_004023285.1 Mesorhizobium sp. M2A.F.Ca.ET.067.02.1.1 | reverse complement strand
TTCTCGAACGGATATTTCTGGGAATTGTCGTAGGGGTAGAAGAGCAGATAGCTCTCGACGCGCAGCATGTCGAGCGTGGTGAAGCGGCACGGGATGATGCCGGCGCTCTTGCCCTCCTCGAGGATCCTGTCCCAGATCGTGCCGGCGTCCTGGCCGCGGCAGAAGATCTCGTATCCGCGCTCGCCGGTGTAGCCGGTGCGCGAGATCATCACCGGGAATCCGAAGAGCTGCGTCTGCATATGATGGAAATAAGGAAGGTCGCGGATGCCCGGCACATGCTTGGCCAGATAGTCGACGGCGGTCGGCCCCTGCAGCGACAAATCGTGCAGATTGTCGTCGAAGCGCAGCGAGACGTCGCGCCCAATGGCAGCGCGCTGCAGCTCCTCATGGCCGGTGCCGGAGCCGTGCACGACCATCCACGAGTTCGGGCTGATGCGGTAGAGGATGCAGTCGTCGGTGAACTTCCCGGCCTCGTTCAGCATGCAGGCATAGGCCGACTTGCCGGGATAGATCTTCTCCACGTCGCGCGTCGTGGCGAGATCAATCAGATGCGAGGCGTGCGGGCCGGTGATGTGGACCTTCTTCAGGCCGGAGACGTCCATCAGCCCGGCCTTGGTGCGGATGGCGATATATTCCTCGTCGGCGTCCTTGTCATAGGTCCAGGCGGTGCCCATGCCGCTCCAGTCCTCGAGTTTCGAGCCGAGCGCGCGATGGCGATCCGCCAGGGTCGAGAATCTCCAGGATGCCGTCATCCGATCGTCCTCCGTGCGATTAGGTCGCTTTAAGCGGTTGCTGTTCCCTGCTCCTGCTTGGCGGCGGAGCTTACTCGAATATTGACCGCAAACGGCGGAGCCCTGCAATCCCCTTGAAGCAAATAATTTCATTGTCAGGCAAATTTCTTGCCCGTGGACAAACGCCTTACGAAGCGTAAATCCGGCTTGACAATTTCGAAGATCGGTCGGAATTTATGAAAAAAATTTCACTCTCTAGAAAGAGTGGACGCCCGGTCGATTTCGGGGCCGGACGTCGCCAGAAGGGGAAAAACCGATGTCCGACCTGCAGCAGCGCATCGAAGCGCTGTACCGTTCCGACGTGCGCGGATCCGTGCTCCTGATCGTCTGCCTGTGGGCGACGATCCTCTTCGTCCTCCTGATGACCTGGGCGTACATCCCCGACAGCGGGATCAAGCTCGTGGTGGTGATCGCGGCTGCCGCGGTGCTGATCTTCAACACCGCCGCCATCCTGGCGATGCTCAACCACTACAAGGAAGACAAGGACTTCATCTACGGCCTCGACATCAAGAACGCCGACGCGTTCCGCAACAGCAAGTCCTGAGGGGGAAAGACCATGTCCCGCTACATCCCGCCGAAACAGAGCAAGGCCGGCCAGATTTTCGACATCGCCGTCGTCGTGGTCGCTATCTTCGTGGCGCTGTGGCTGCCGCTGAAGCTCGGCCTCGCCGGCGCGGCGAAATCCATCGATCCCCTGGACGCCAAGACCTGGGACGCGCTCGGCCAGAACGCCACCATGGCCTCGATCTGGGAGAAGCTCGGCTATACGCCCGAGACCGCGCACGACATCATCCAGAACCGTTTCCACTACATCATCGACTGGCCGACGCTGATCATCATGCCGATCGTGCTGGTCGCCTATTTCGTCTTCCTGTTCCGCGCCTCCGATCGCGAGTATCGCGAGGTGATCAACGAAAAATTCGACGACAAGTAATTCGGGGACAAGATCCATGTGGATGGCAATCAACTACGCCTGCTGGGGCATCTCGGTCTTGCTTGCGCTCTGGATGCTCTACGACTGGTTCAAGATCGACACGACCTATTCCGAGGACGTGCTGACCTCCTCGCGCGAAGGCGAGCTTGAAGCCGTTTCCGAGAAACACCGGATCTGAGTGGGGACTGACGATGACCGCTGCGGTTGAAACGGGACTGACGACGACGATCCACGGCGACAGGGTCTCGTTGCTTCGGGTGCTCGGCCCCGCCCATGTCTGGGCGCTCGGTGTCGGCATCGTGCTGGTCGGCGAGTTCACCGGATGGAATTTCGCGGCAGACAAGGGCGGCGCGCTGGCCGCGCTGATCGTCTGCTGGATCGTCGGACTGCTTTACACCTCGGTCGCCATGATCGACTCGGAGGTGACCTCGACCGTGGCCGCCGCCGGCGGCCAGTACGCGCAGGCCAAGCACATTGTCGGGCCGCTGATGGCCTTCAACGTCGCGCTGTTCCTGGTGTTCGCCTACACGATGCTCGAAGTGTCGGACGCCATCCTACTCGGCGACACGATCGTTGCCAAGGCCGGCGTCGAAGGGCTGACGCACAATTCCTTCATCGCCGCGACCATAGTCGTGCTCGCCTGGCTCAACTATCGCGGCGTGCTGATGACGCTCAACGTCAACTTCGTCATCACCGCCATCGCCTATGTCTCGATCGTCATCCTGTTCTTCTCCGTCAGCCCGTGGACGCAGGGCGCGGTGCTGAAGCTCAACGAGTTGGTCACCCCCGGCAACGCGCTGCCCTATGGCTGGATCGGCGTCATCGCCGCCTTCCAGTTCGGCATCTGGTACTATCTCGGCATCGAGGGCACCACGCAGGCGGCCGAGGAAGTGCGCTCGCCGGCGCGCTCCCTGCCCTACGGCACCATGGCCGGCATGATCACGCTTTTGATCGCGGCCGCCATGACCTGGTATGTCTGCGCCTCGCTGATGCCCTGGGAATATCTTGGCATCACCTATTATCCGCTGTGGGACGCCGGCAAGCTCACGGGCAGCCCGCTGCTGGAGAACCTTTTGTTCATCGCGACGCTGCTGGCGGCGCTCGCCTCGGCCAATGGCTGCATCAACGACGCGGCGCGCGCCTGGTTCTCGCTCGGCCGCGACCGCTACCTGCCAAGCTGGTTCTCGGCGGTGCATCCGAAATACCGCACGCCCTATCGCTCGATCCTGTTCCTGCTGCCGATCGCGCTCGCCTTCGCCTTCATCGCCGACCTCAACCAGGCGATCACCTTCTCGATCCTGTCGGGCGTGCTGCAATACACCTTCATGAGCATCAACATCATGATGTTCCGCAAGAAGTGGCCGCTGGGCTCGATCCGCCGCGGCTACACGCATCCCTTCCATCCACTGCCGGCGATCGTGCTCTTCTGCCTCTGCATGGTAACGTTCTTCGCCATCTTCCTGGGCTTCGGCTCACAGCTGATCGCGATGACGGTGTTCTATTTCTTGATCTCGCTATGGTTCCACTTCTATCGCTACAAGTTCGTGCGGCGCGGCGACCAGTTCTCCATGCCGTGGCCGAAGCCGCAGGGTTATTGAGTGGAGTGAAGGCCCGCCTCTCGACGGCGGGCCGTGGCGTGTCGAAATGTCGGAACTGACGTCAATATTGCTTGCCGGGGCGATCGCATTGGCGGTCGTTGCCCATATTGCCTGGCTCGCGCGCGCCAGCCGCAACAGGGCGAAGGCGGCTCTGGCCGCCGACACGGCGAGCGTCTGCAGCGTCGTTCTCGATGCCGCCGACATTTCCAGCGGCACGGCCGGCGTGGTCACCTGGGCCGGCACGTGGAACGGCCAGCGCGTTCAGCTGCGCACCATCGTCGACACGCTGGCGACGCGAAAGCTGCCGACGCGCTGGCTCAGCGTCTCGATCACTGAGCCGGTCGCCGTGCCGGGCATTTTCGACATGATGATGCGGCCGAATTCCGCGACGACGTTCTCCAACTTCGACCATCTGCCGTACACGCTGCCGAAGGTGCTCGGCTTTCCCGCCGACGCGGTGCTCAAGACGGACCGCAGAGGCGTCGCCTTTCCGCAGGATCTGATCGCCGCGCATATCGACATCTTTGCCGAGGGGCGCGCCAAGGAATTGCTGATCACGCCGAACGGCGTGCGCATCGTTTGGCTGCTGGCCGAGGCCGAGCGCGCGCGCTACGGCGTCTTCCGGCAGGCCGCGTTCGGAGATGCCGGGCTCGATCCGGCCTTGATCGAAAGGCTGCTCGAGGCCGCCTCCACGCTTCGCCAAGCCATCAACCGGCACGAAAGGCAGGCGGCATGAGCGACGGAACCGCCACCCCTGCTCCCGTCAATCCCTATCTCGTGCTCGGCGCGGCGGTCATTTTACCGGCAAGCGGCCACGTCATGCTCGGCGTGCCGGTACGCGGCCTGCAGTTCCTGTTCTTCATGGTGATCCTTGGCTGGATAACGACCAAGCTGGCGCCGGCCGATGCCAGCTTCATCGGCCGCCATGCCGGCGCTTTCCTGATCTATGCTTTCTCGATCCTCGACGCCTACAAGATCGCACGTGTCCGCCATGCGATCTGGGTTCACAAGGCGCGCCCGGGCGGCGATAGTGCCGCAGGCGATGTGCCGCCCAACATGTAACCACAGGAAAATTTCTTTCATAGCAATTGAATTCGGCTCGCTCATTGAGTACATCATCTGAGAGCCAAAAAACGTTGGAGGCTGGCATGTGCGGAATCGTCGGACTTTTCTTGAAGGACAAGGCGCTGGAGCCGAAGCTCGGCGCCATGCTGTCGGAGATGCTGGTGTCGCTCAGCGACCGCGGACCGGACAGCGCCGGCATCGCCATCTATGGCGCGGCCACCGGCAATGAAGCCAAGGTCACCGTGCAGTCACCGAAGGCAGATCGCGATTTCCGCGGCCTCGACGCCGAACTCGCCAAGGCGATCGGCGCGCCGGTGAGCGTGGCGGTGAATTCGACGCACGCCGTCATCAGGACCACGCCGGACAAGGTCGATGCCGCGCGTGAAGCGCTGCAGACGCTCAGGCCCGACATCCGCATCATGGGCGCCGGCGAGGCGGTTGAAATCTACAAGGAGGTCGGCCTGCCGGAAACCGTCATCGATCGCTTCCATGTGCGCTCGATGAGCGGCACGCATGGCATCGGCCATACCCGCATGGCGACGGAATCGGCGGTCACCACAATGGGCGCGCATCCGTTCTCGACCGGCGCCGACCAGTGCCTGGTGCATAACGGCTCGCTCTCCAACCACAACAATGTGCGCCGCGAGCTGATCCGCGACGGCATGAAGTTCGAGACCGAGAACGACACCGAAGTGGCCGCTGCCTATCTTTCCAACCGGATGGCGCATGGCAAGAATCTGGGCGAGGCGCTGGAAGGCACGCTCTCCGACCTCGACGGCTTCTTCACCTTCGTCGTCGGCACCAAGAACGGCTTCGGCGTGGTGCGCGACCCGATCGCCTGCAAGCCGGCCGTGATGGCCGAGACCGACCAGTATGTCGCCTTCGGCTCGGAATATCGCGCGCTGACCAAGCTGCCCGGCATCGACAATGCGCGGGTCTGGGAGCCCGAGCCCGCAACCGTCTATTTCTGGGAGCATTGAGCCGATGCCGGCAACCCCAATGTCGAAGGCCGAGCGCGAGCAGGGCGATGCGAGGATCTTCGACCTCTCGCTACATTCGCTGCGCGAATTGAACCAGGCGCTGCACAAGCTCACGCCCGGTTCGAACGAGACCGCATGGGAAGTGCTCAACCCGAAAGGCAGCCATTCGGTCGCCGTCGGCGTCGACCAGCCGGTCACCATCGATGTGCGCGGCAGCGTCGGCTATTACTGCGCCGGCATGAATGACGGCGCCGCGATCACCGTGCATGGCTCGGCCGGCCCGGGTGTCGGCGAGAACATGATGTCGGGCTCGATCGTCATCAAGGGCGATGCCAGCCAGTATGCCGGCGCCACCGGCCGCGGCGGCCTGCTGGTCATCGAGGGCAACGCCTCGTCGCGCTGCGGCATCTCGATGAAGGGCATCGACATCGTCGTGCACGGCAATATCGGCCACATGTCGGCCTTCATGGCGCAGTCCGGCAACCTCGTGGTGCTGGGCGATGCCGGCGACGCGCTGGGCGATTCCATCTACGAGGCGCGGCTCTTCGTGCGCGGCAAGGTGGAGAGCCTCGGCGCCGACTGCATCGCCAAGGAGATGCGGCCCGAGCATATCGAATTGCTGCAGGGCCTGCTGGACAAGGCCGGCGTCACCGGCGTCAAGGCGTCGGAATTCAAGCGCTACGGCTCGGCCCGCAAGCTCTACAATTTCAACATCGACAACGCCGACGCGTATTGAGGACAGAAATGGCCTATCACAATCCTCCCACGACGCCGCGCAAATCCGCGACCTTCGACGACTACACGCTTTCCGAAATCCGCCGCGCGGCGGCGACCGGCATCTATGACATCCGCGGCGCCGGCGCCAAGCGCAAGCTGCCGCATTTCGACGATCTGTTGTTCCTCGGCGCCTCGATCTCGCGCTATCCGCTCGAAGGCTATCGCGAACGCTGCGACACCTCGGTGGTGCTCGGCTCGCGCCATGCCAAAAAGCCGATCGAGCTAAAGATCCCGATCACCATCGCCGGCATGAGTTTTGGGTCGCTTTCCGGTCCCGCCAAGGAAGCGCTTGGCCGCGGCGCGACGATCGCCGGGACATCGACCACCACAGGCGACGGCGGCATGACCGAGGAAGAACGCGGCCACTCGAAGACGCTGGTCTATCAGTACCTGCCGTCGCGCTACGGCATGAACCCGCGCGACCTGCGCCGCGCCGACGCCATCGAAGTGGTCGTCGGCCAGGGCGCCAAGCCCGGCGGCGGCGGCATGCTGCTCGGGCAGAAGATCTCCGACCGCGTCGCCGAGATGCGCACCCTGCCCAAGGGCATCGACCAGCGTTCCGCCTCGCGCCATCCCGACTGGACCGGGCCGGACGATCTCGAGATCAAGATTCTCGAGCTGCGCGAGATCACCGACTGGGAAAAGCCGATCTATGTGAAGGTCGGCGGCGCTCGGCCCTATTACGATACGGCACTCGCTGTGAAGGCCGGCGCCGACGTCGTCGTGGTCGACGGCATGCAGGGCGGCACGGCCGCGACACAGGAAGTGTTCATCGAGAATGTCGGCCAGCCGACGCTTGCCTGCATCAGGCCGGCGGTGCAGGCGCTGCAGGACCTCGGCATGCACCGCAAGGTGCAGCTCATCGTTTCCGGCGGCATCCGCAACGGCGCCGACGTCGCCAAGGCGCTGGCGCTTGGCGTCGATGCGGTGTCGATCGGCACGGCGGCGCTGGTCGCGCTCGGCGACAACGATCCGCGCTGGGAGGCGGAGTACAATGAGCTCGGCACCACAGCCGGCGCCTATGACGACTGGCACGAGGGCCGCGACCCGGCCGGCATCACCACGCAGGACCCCGAACTGATGAAGCGGGTCGACCCGATCGCGGCCGGACGACGCCTGGCGAATTACCTCAAGGTGATGACGCTGGAGGCGCAGACGATTGCCCGCGCCTGCGGCAAGAACAGCCTGCACAATCTGGAGCCCGAGGATCTCGTTGCGCTTACCATCGAAGCCGCCGCCATGGCCGGGGTGCCTTTGGCCGGCACCAACTGGATACCGGGAAAGAACGGCTTCTAGGACAACTTCCAAGACCACATAAGCGAGGAACTATAATGGGGAACGATCTCGCCGCATTCGCCAAGGAGAACGGCGTCAAATATTTCATGATCTCCTACACCGACCTGTTCAGCGGCCAGCGTGCCAAGCTGGTGCCGGCGCAGGCGATCGCCGACATGCAGAAGGACGGCGCCGGCTTTGCCGGTTTCGCGACATGGCTCGACCTGACGCCGGCGCATCCGGACATGCTGGCGGTGCCGGACCCGGATTCGGTCATCCAATTGCCGTGGAAGAAAGACGTCGCCTGGGTGGCGGCCACCTGCGTGATGGATGACAAGCTCGTCGACCAGGCGCCGCGCAACACGCTGAAGCGGGTGATCGACGAAGCGGCCCGCGACGGCATGCATGTCAAGACCGGCGTAGAGGCCGAGTTCTTCCTGATCTCGCCCGACGGCAAGGCGATCTCCGACGAATACGACACAGCCTCGAAGCCCTGCTACGACCAGCAGGCGGTGATGCGCCGCTACGACGTGATCGCCGAGATCTGCGACCACATGCTGGCGCTGGGCTGGGGCCCGTACCAGAACGACCACGAGGACGCCAACGGCCAGTTCGAGATGAACTGGACCTTCGACCACGCGATGGCGACCGCCGACAAGCACTCCTTCTTCAAGTTCATGGTCAAGTCGATCGCCGAGAAGCACGGCCTGCGCGCGACCTTCATGCCGAAGCCCTTCCAGGGCCTGACCGGCAATGGCTGCCATGCGCATATCTCGGTGTGGGACGAGGCCGGCAAGACCAATGTCTTTGCCGACAATTCGGAAGAGCTTGGCCTCTCCGCCAAGGGCAGGAACTTCCTTGGCGGCATCATGAAACATGCGTCGGCGCTTGCCGCGATCACCAATCCGACGGTCAACTCCTACAAGCGCATCAACGCGCCGCGCACCATCTCTGGCGCGACCTGGGCGCCGAACACGGTGACCTGGACCGGCAACAACCGCACCCACATGGTGCGCGTGCCGGGGCCCGGCCGCTTCGAGCTGCGCCTGCCGGACGGCGCCGCCAACCCCTATCTCCTGCAGGCGGTGATCATCGCCGCCGGCCTCGACGGCATCCGCTCCAAGGCCGACCCCGGCAAGCGCTACGACATCGACATGTACCAGTTCGGCCATACCGTCACGGATGCGCCGAAACTGCCGCTCAACCTGCTCGACGCGTTGCGCGAATTCGACAACGACAAATCGCTCAAGGCGGCGCTGGGTGAGGAATTTTCGTCGGCATATCTAAAGCTGAAGCAGCAGGAATGGAATTCCTATGCTTCGCACTTCACGCAGTGGGAGCGCGACCACACGCTGGATATCTAGCATCCAGCGTTGAGGGTGAGCGGCCTCGGAATGATTTTATGAAACACTCGATCTTCTCGCTCGCCCGCGCCGCTCTCTCCGGGCACAAGAACTGGCAGCCGACCTGGCGCGACGCAGCACCCAAGGATCGCTACGACGTGGTGATCATCGGCGGCGGCGGGCACGGGCTCGCCACCGCCTGGTTCCTCGCCAGCGAGTTCGGCATCCGCAACGTCGCGGTGCTCGAAAAAGGCTGGATCGGCTCCGGCAACGCCGGCCGCAACACCACCATCATCCGCTCCAATTACGGCCTGCCCGGCAATACCGGCTTCTACGAATTGTCGATGAAGCTGTGGGAGACGATGGAGCAGGACCTCAACTACAACGCCATGGTCAGCCAGCGCGGCGTGCTCAACCTCTATCACTCCGACGCGCAGCGCGACGCCTTCGCCCGGCGCGGCAACACGATGCGCATCAACGGCATCGATGCCGAGCTGCTCGACCAGGCGGCGCTGCGAAAGATGCTGCCGTTCCTGAACTTCGACAATGCGCGCTTCCCCGTGC
>NZ_RZSB01000170.1:0-9327 GCF_004023285.1 Mesorhizobium sp. M2A.F.Ca.ET.067.02.1.1 | reverse complement strand
GTGCCGGGCGAGTTGAGGACCGTGAGGCCATGCTTGAAGGCAAGGCCCGAGCGTGGCCGCACCTGGCCTTCCATGCCTTCCGGGATTTCCAGGACAAGCCCAGTCGGTACCAGCGCGCGTTTCCCCGGCAGGATAAGCAGCGGCCGGTCTTCCGGCACCGCGGCCCGCAAATCCATGCCGGCGGCGCCCGCGCTCTCATAGGCCGGCAGAGGCAGGCCTTCGCCATGCGGAAGCCTGACGAAACCGACGGTGGGGCCGATGACGGAGGAAGGATGGACAGCCGTGCGCATGAGCCCATTCCTATCGGCGCGAATGGCGATTCGGTCAACTCGACCGCGACGCTATCCAAGGCTTTCTTTGAGGCGTCACGATGACTTCGCTTTCCAGCGAAGACGACAAGGGTCGTTGCGCTGGTGGAATGCTCATTTGGCGATTGGCGAGAACGCCCATCACGTCGTCATTCTCGGGTCTGCGCTCCGCTACGCGTCGCTCCGCCCGTGGATGACGAGGAGGCCTTGGCTACCTCAACGCAGTTCCACCGGCACCACGGTCGTCTCCTTGATCTCCTCCATGACGAAGGAAGCCGAGACGTCCGACAGCGCCACCTTGGCGATCAGCCGCTGGTAGAGGCGGTCATAGGCCTTTACGTCGGCGACGCGGGCTCTCAGCACATAATCGAGGTCGCCCGACATGCGGTAGACGCCGGTGATCTCGGGAAAGCCGGTCACGGCCGCGCGGAATTTCTGCAGCCAGTCCGGGTCATGATTGGAGGTGCGGATCAGGATGAAGACGGGGAGGCCGAGGCCCAGCTTCTCGGCATCGACCAGCGCGACCCGGCCGGTGATGATGCCGTCCTCCTCGAGCCGTTTGACGCGCCGCCAGCAGGCGTTGCGCGACAGCGCCACGCGCTCCGACAACTGGTCGACGGAAAGCGTGCCGTCGCGCTGCAGTTCTGCCAGCAATCTTCGATCGATTGCATCGAGTTCATGGACCATATTGGGATGAATGTCCCAAAATTTTCCAATATTCAAGGACAATTTGAGATCGATGAACCTTTGCCGCGTGGCACGATACTCATCATCGGGGCTCATCCCGGCAGGAGGGATCACCATGACGACACGGTTTACAGCACTGTTCACCGCTCACCCGGCCAAGGTCGGCGAGACCTATTTCGGCCACATGGCCTTCGCCGCCTGGTTCTGCTCGCGCCTGTCTATGGCGGCGGGCGCCGCGCTCGTTCACGCTTTCTTGCCATTTCTGTTCGAAACTACGGCGAGCCGAATCGTGCGCGAACTCTATGAGCGCACGCACAACAGAGGCTCGCACGCGGTCAAGGAGCCGGCGGCTCTGATGGATCGCGCCTAGGAATGGTGGAAAGCGATGTGCCGGTGGGCGGCCTATCTGGGTGAAGCGGTCTTCCTCGAAGACATCATCACCGCGCCCTGCCATTCGCTGATCGCCCAGAGCCATTGCGCCCAGGAAGCCAAGTCGCCAACCAATGGCGACGGTTTTGGTCTGGCGTGGTATGGCGACCGGCCGGAGCCCGGCCTCTATCGCGACATCCTGCCCGCATGGTCCGACCCCAACCTGAAGAGCCTCTGCCGGCAGATCAAGTCCGGCCTGTTCCTCGCCCATGTCCGTGCCTCGACCGGTGGCGCCACCAGCCGCGTGAACTGTCATCCGTTCATCTCCGGCCGCTGGTCGTTCATGCATAACGGCCAGATCGGCGGCTTCGAAAAGATCCGTCGCGCGCTGGAGAACTCGCTCTCCGACGAGGTCTTCGACCAGCGCGAGGGCACGACCGATTCCGAGCTCTTTTTCCTGCTGATGATCGATCAGGGGCTGGCGGCGGACCCGCAAGGCGCGGTGTCGCGGGCAACCGGTCGCGTCGTCGAAGCCTCGCGCCGCGCCGGCATCGAGCCGGCCCTGAAACTGACGGCCGCCTTTTCCGATGGTGAAACGCTCTACGCCGTTCGCTATGCCACCGACAGCCATGCGCCGACGCTTTATACCGGCGCCTTCGCCAGGCGCGCCGGCCATTGCATCGTCTCCGAACCCTTCGACCGCGACGGCGGCGACTGGCAGGCGATCCCGCCATCGAGCTTCGTCACCATGACGAGGGGCGGCACCAGCATCCGGCCGTTTGCGCCCGCACCGGCCAGGCTGGCATTGGTCGGCTGAAGCAGACCTGCCGAGGCGCCCTCCGGGCAGAGATCAGCAAAACGTAAGCGCGGCGTAAGGACGCCAAAGCGCCATCCTGCCATCTGTGGTGCCAGACGAGCGCCGAATTCATCCGCGCGCTCGAAAACGCATCGACAAGGGATGACAGACAATGTGCAGGTGGGCAGCCTATCTCGGCAACGCGATCTTCCTGGAGGACGTCATTGCGGCGCCCTCCCATTCGCTGGTCATTCAGAGCCGGCAGGCGCGGGAGGCGAAATCCCCGACCAATGCTGACGGCTTCGGAGTGGCTTGGTACGGCGATCGGCCAGAACCCGGCCTCTACCGCGACATTCTGCCGGCCTGGTCCGACGCCAATCTGAAAAGCCTTGGCCGTCAGATCAAGTCCGGCCTGTTCCTCGCCCATGTGCGCGCCTCGACCGGCGGCGCCACCAGCCGCATGAACTGCCATCCCTTCGTCTCGGGCCGCTGGTCGTTCATCCATAACGGCCAGATCGGCGGCTTCGAGAAGATCCAGCGCGCGCTCGAGAACTCGCTCGCCGACGAGTTGTTCGATGAACTCGAGGGGAGCACCGATTCCGAATTGTTCTTTCGGCTGATGGTCGGCGACGGGCTCGTCGACGATCCGTATGGCGCGGTATCGCGGGCCGCCGGCCGCGTGCTCGAGGTTTCGCGCCGCGCCGGGATCGAACCGTCACTGAAACTGACCGCCGCCTTCAGCGACGGCCAGACACTTCACGCGGTGCGTTATGCCACGGACGACCATGCGCCGACGCTCTACACCGGCGCTTTCGCTAAGGGGGTAGGTCGCTGCATCGTCTCCGAGCCGTTCGATCGCGAGGGCCGCATCTGGCATGAGATTCCGCAGGCGAGCTTCGTTACCATGACCCGCGGCGGCACCAGCATCAGGCCTTTCGCGCCGGCCGTCGCGCGTTTGGCGATGGCGGGTTAAGGCAATCGGTCCCTGCTGGTCCCGAGACTATTTTCGCCGACCTTCGGGCTACCGGGCGAAGCGCTCCAGCCCATAAGGCGTCAGCAGCACATCGCGCTCGCCCTCCAGGATCTCGCGGGCCGCAAACAATCCCACGGCCGGCGCCAGCGTGATGCCCGAATGCATGACGGCGATGTAGAGGCCGCCGACGCCATCGGCGCGGCTAATGACCGGAAAGCCGTCGACCGGGGTCGGCCGGTAGCCGACGGTGTGGAAATCAAGCTCCAGTTCATCCGCGCCGCGCAAGGCTGCCTTGGTGACCGCCAACAACTGCCGTGCGGCGGCTTCCGGATCCTCACCCGGATCGCCGCCAGCGAAATCCGAGCCGGCGATGATACGGCCCTCGGCCGTCTGGCGCATATGCAATCTTTCGGCATGAACCAGCCCGTTGAGCAATTTCCTGTGGGGCCGGGAATGCACGATGAGGCCTGGCGGCGTGTCGAGCGGCAGCTCGATGCCGGCTGTCGCGGCAATGGGCGGGGAGCCCGTGCCCGCCGCCACGACAATTTCTTCGGCACTGACGGTTTCGCCCGAAACAACCGCGCCTGTCACCTTGCCATTCGATAGGGTCAGCCTGTCCACGGCGCCAACAATTACCCGCGCGCCGAGCCGTTCGGCGTCCGCCAGAAGCGCCTTGGCGGTTGCTGCCGGCTCGGCGACGCCTTCCTCCGCGACGTAGACGGCGAAATCGGGAGGCGTGACGAGGTTGGGTTCGATCTCACCCGCCCGCTTGGCGTCGACGCGCTCGATGCCATACCCCCATGACGAGTGCTCGGCAGCATAGGCTTCCAGCCTGTCAGGCGGCAGGTCGAAGCACAGGCCGCCGCACCAGGCGAGCGGCAATCCCGGCACGTCCTTCGCCAAGCGCGTCCACTCGGACATGGCGCGGATGCGCAGCTGGAAATAGATCTCGGGATTACCCCAGCTTGCGTTGACCCATGCAAAGGAATTGGGCGTCGCAACGCCGCCGGCGCCACTCTCGGAAACGACCGTCACCTGCGCGCCGGCTTTCGTCAGGTGCCAGGCGATAGAAGCGCCGATGATTCCGGCGCCGATGACGATGACTTGCTTTGGACTGCTCATGTTGGGCCTCAGGGAGATTTTCCCCGTCATGCCACCCTACCGTCCGGACCTCAAGCAAGAAGCAGCTACGCGCTGTCCGCTATTGCCTTCTGGCCCCCGGCGAGCAGGCTCGCCAGCTCTTCACAGCGCCGCATGAGACGTGACGAATCGACCTTCTTCGCGACCGCCAGCGCCGTGCCGAGCTCCAACTCCGCGCCGGTACGATCGCCTTGCTGAATGAGAAGCGCCGCGAGCGAAAGCCTGGCGTCCGCGCAATTGGTCGGCGAACCGATCTCGGCCCAGCGCGAGCATGCGGTCTGCAGCTCCCGCACCGCTTCGGTGAAGCGATTTTCCCGCATCGACAGTTCCGCCTTGGCCTCGGCGGTCAATGCCCGGATCGAGGCCATCGGCCAGCGTTGCGGTTCGCTTTCCAGCTCGGCGATCACCGCTTTCGCGCGCTCCAGCCGATCGGTCCGCGCCGCTACCTTGGCGAGCGTGGCGAGAACCATGCCCCGACGCTGCAGCGTCGGCCAGCCGTTCCCGACAAGCGACCGCTCGAGGGCGCTGAATGCGGCTTCCGCCTGGCCCAGCTCCATCTGCAGCAGCGCAAAGCCTGGCTGCGGATCCCAGCCAGCGGCATGGGACGCGCGGTAGGCTGCATCCGCCTCGGCGAAATCGCCTGCGGCGAGATGGATGTCGCCCAGCACACGTAAGGCATCGCCTTTCGCCCAGGGCGCATCGAGCGTAAGCTGATCGAGCGCCGCGCGCACCAGCGCCTCAGCCTCCCTCAGCGTGCCATGGACGCCGAGCACCTCGGCCCGATGCAGCCGACACGAGCCCGTAAGTTCCTCCAGCCCATGCCCTCTGCACCAGCCCTCGTAGCTGAGGCTCCATTGGTTGGCTCGCGCCCAGTCGCCGAAATTGCGGCAGGCCCAGAGGATATTGCAGTAGAGGATGCCGCCGACGATCGGGTCGACATCGCTGGAGAGGCCGAGCGCGGCGGCAAAATCCTGGTCCTCCTGACCGGCTTTTGTTTCCCCAAGGCAGAGCTTGAAGAAGCCGCGATAGATAAGGCCGAGCGATTCCACGACTGGATCTTCGAGATTTTTGCCGACCTCGAAAGCTTGCTCGGCAAGAGCAAGCGCATGCTCCGGCTCGGCCTCCGCGCCCTTGATGCGCGCGCCCATCCAGCACCAGAGGCCATGTTCCCTGCTCTCGGTTGCTTTGTCGATCAGCTGCGCGGCACGCTTGTGCCAACCCTTGGCCGCAGCAAGCTCTCCTCTCTCGAGATGGATCATGGCAAGGGTGATTGCCGGGGAAGCCGCCCGCAGGCGTTCGCCGGCCATGCCGTATTCCGTTGCCGCGCGCGTCAGGAGCGGGATCGCCTCTGAGGGCCGCCCCATGCATTCCAGCGCCAGCGCCCATTCTTCGAGGTCGGCCGTCAGCAACTCGTCGGCGGCATCTGCTTCCCTGAAAGCGGCCGCGGCCTCGTGCCATTTTCGCGCCGCGGCGGCGGCGCGTGCGGCCAGGATTTGCGTGCCTGGGCTGGAACGCCTGCTGCCCGTATCGGCCGGAGCCGGCCCCTTCTCCGAAGTGGCTGCCTGGTCGAGGCAAATACGGTAGCCGAAGCGGGGCAGGTTGCGCAGCGCCGTCTCCATGCCGCCCTGACGCAGAACGCTTCGGGCTAGGCTCGCGACACGCTGCAGCGAAGCCTCGGTCACCGTCACGCCCGGCCAGAGCGTTTCGAGCAACTCGTCCTTGCTCAAGGCGCGGTCCTGGTGGCGCAGCAGGATGGCGAGGAAATCGAAGACGAGGGGCTGCACCTCGATCTCGTTTCCGGCGAGACGAATGGCGCGGGAGCTCTCGCTAAGCTCGAAGTCGCCGAAGCAATGAATTCCCATCGGCAGCAATCCCGGTAACGGCAATCGGCAAAGGATCAGAACAAGATAAGGACGGCGTAAGGACTGTCGGCCGCCTGTTACGTAATTCTGCGTCTGCCTGGCGGGCCAAGCGAGAGTTTACCTCAGTTGCCCCAGGGATGTCACCGGCACCGATTTGGTCGAGTTCCCGGCGGCATTTGAACCTAAGATCAAGGAGATTGTGACATGCAGAAATACATCATCGAGCGTGAGATCCCGAAGGTCGGCACTTTCGAGCGCGAGCAGCTTCGCGATGCGTCCAAGGCCTCGAACGCAGTCCTTGCCGAGCTCGGCCCGGACATCCAGTGGGTGGAATCCTTCGTGGCGGACGACAAGACTTTCTGCGTCTACCTCGCCAAGGACGAAGCGATCATCCAGCGCCACGCCAAGATGAGCGGCTTCCCGGCGACCAAGATAACCCAGATCAAGCGCCTGTTCGATCCGACGACGGCCTACGCCGCCGCCTGATGGGAGGGGATCGATCATGAAGCGCTTTGCGGAAATCGTCCTTGCCGTCGGCGCCTCGGCGGTGCTTTGCGGCACCGCGGGAGCCCATGACATGCCCGATCCGGTGCTCAACCGGTCTCGGGACATGGCGGCCAAGTACCTCGACATCAAGGTCGCCAAGGCGGACGGCTACCAGCAGCTGTTCGAATGCACGACGCATGACGAGCACGGCACGATGGGGGTCCATTTCATCCATCCCGGCCGCGCAGGCGACGGCAGGCTGGTGCTCGGCGAACCCGACGTGCTGACCTACGAGCCGGAAGCCGATGGCTCGATGCAGCTTGTCGGCATGGAATACATCGTCTTCGAGAAGGACTGGAAGGGCAAGGGCGTTCCTGAATTCCTCGGCCGCACGCTGCAGCGCAAGACGACGGTGGGTATTCACCCGGGGGATCCCTACTACGAGCTCCATGTCTGGCACTGGCGGCACAACCCGGCCGGCATGTTCGCCGACTGGAACCCGTATGTGAGCTGCGAGCACGATCGGTCCTGACGACCCGTCGGCACAGCCTCCGGGAGGGCCGTGGACGGCCCTCCCGCTTTCATCATTCAACCGCAAGGGAGATACGACCATGTCCATCCTTGGGCAGGAATTGATCACCGACCGGACGGTTCTCAGGCGCCTCTTTGCCGCAGCCGTCGAAACCTGCCACTCCGGCATAGTGCTCGTGGCGCGCATCGTGCGCATTCGCAGGGACCGGGCCAGGCTGGACGAGCTGCCGGATTATCTGCTGCGCGACATCGGCGTCGGTCGCTCGGAGATACGATCGATCACCAGGTTCGGCCGCAAGGAGCATGGCGAGGCCTGACTATGTGCAGGGCCCTGCCGTGGCGGCGAACACGCTCCCTGCGAACCGATCCGCCCGAAACTGTCGACAGGCCGGCCATGCGCTGCTAGAAGCCCGCGCCACAGACAGGATTCCAAAAAATTGGCAGAAGACATCGAACAGGCGGTATCGCGCCGCCGCACTTTCGCGATCATCGCCCACCCTGACGCCGGCAAGACCACGCTCACCGAAAAGCTGCTGCTGTTCGGCGGCGCCATCCAGCTTGCCGGCGAGGTCAAGGCCAAGAAGGACCGCATCCAGACGCGGTCCGACTGGATGAAGATCGAGCGCGAGCGCGGCATCTCGGTCGTCACCTCGGTGATGACCTTCGAATATGACGACAACGTCTTCAACCTGCTCGACACGCCCGGCCACGAGGATTTCGCCGACGACACCTACCGCACGCTGTCTGCGGTCGACTCCGCCGTCATGGTCATCGACGCCGCCAAGGGCATCGAGCCGCGCACGCTGAAACTGTTCGAGGTCTGCCGGTTGCGCGACATCCCGATCATCACCTTCGTCAACAAGATGGACCGCGAGAGCCGCGATCCGTTCGAGATCCTCGACGAGATCGAGCAGAAGCTGGCGCTGGACACCGCGCCGGTGACCTGGCCGATCGGCCGCGGCAAGACGTTCTCGGGCACCTATCACCTGGCGCAGAACGCGGTGCGCAGGAGCGACGACGAGAAGGAGCGCACGCCGGTCAACGGTCCGGATTCCAATCGGGTTGCGGGCTTGCTGCCGGAAAACGAGCGCAACGACTTCATCGAGGAGCTGGAGTTGGCGCGCGAGGCCTGCCGGCCGCTCGATATCGACGCTTTCCGCGAGGGCCATCTGACGCCGGTCTATTTCGGCTCGGCGCTGCGCAACTACGGCGTGCGCGACCTGATCGAGGCGCTCGGCGCCCATGGCCCGCCGCCGCGCGCTCAGGAGGCCGATGAGCGTACGGTCGAGGCGACGGAGGACAAGATGACGTCCTTCGTCTTCAAGATCCAGGCCAACATGGATCCAAACCACCGCGACCGCATCGCTTTCGTCCGCGTCTGCTCCGGCAAGCTGGAGCGCGGCATGAAGGCCAAGCTGGTGCGCACCGGCAAGCCGATGAGCCTGTCCGCGCCGCAATTCTTCTTCGCCCGCACCCGCGTCACCGCCGACGAGGCCTTTGCCGGCGACGTCGTCGGCATCCCCAACCACGGCACGCTGCGCATCGGCGATACGCTGACCGAGGGCGAGGAGATCCTGTTCCGCGGCGTGCCGAACTTCGCCCCGGAAATCCTGCGCCGCGTGCGCCTCGGCGACGCCATGAAGGCCAAGAAGCTGAAGGAAGCGCTGCACCAGATGGCCGAGGAGGGCGTGGTGCAGCTCTTCTCGCCGGAGGACGGTTCGCCGGCCATCGTCGGCGTCGTCGGCGCCCTGCAGCTTGACGTGCTGAAGGAACGGCTGAACATCGAATATACGCTGCCGGTGGATTTCGAAATGTCGCGCTTCTCGGTCTGCCGCTGGATCTCGGCCGACGACAAGGCGGAGGTGCAGCGTTTCATTGAATCGCATCGCGGCGACATCGCCCGCGACCTCGACAACGATCCGGTGTTTCTGGCCCAGCACGCCTTCTCGCTGAACTATGAGGCCGAGCGCTGGAAGGCGATCCGCTTCACCGCCGTCAAGGACTACCAGATCCGCGATAAGGCGGCGTGAGCGCTGCCTTGCCTTCTCCCCACAAGGAGGGCTTTGCACGGAACTGAGTTGGTGATTCCGTATGTCCGGCATGAAGGGGAGATGATTCGGATGGTCGATCGCGTGCTTGGACAACTGAGCCTTGCGGATGGGCTGGTGTGGTCGG
>NZ_RZSB01000016.1:0-27216 GCF_004023285.1 Mesorhizobium sp. M2A.F.Ca.ET.067.02.1.1 | reverse complement strand
TCTCCATCCCGGTCGAGCCCGACCGGCTGAAGACGCTGAAGGTCTTCGTCCGGCAACCGGCCGATC
The DNA here is from genome assembly GCF_004023285.1 of Mesorhizobium sp. M2A.F.Ca.ET.067.02.1.1. Taxonomy (NCBI): domain Bacteria; kingdom Pseudomonadati; phylum Pseudomonadota; class Alphaproteobacteria; order Hyphomicrobiales; family Phyllobacteriaceae; genus Mesorhizobium; species Mesorhizobium sp. M2A.F.Ca.ET.067.02.1.1. The sequence continues at coordinate 27,150 of NZ_RZSB01000016.1, read as the reverse complement.
AGATCAGGAAGCCGGCGCAGAGTTTCGAATTCCGCATCGACGACACGGCAAGTTCCGAAACCGCCGAATACACTGCAACTTTCAATGCCCCGGAGAACAGCAGATGAGCGCCGAAATGCCGAAGCCGCGCGAGTTCACCGGCAAGCATATGTTGGTCTCCATTCTGGCGTTCTTCGCGGTGGTGATCGGGGTCAATGTCACCATGGCCACGCTTGCCCAGAAGAGCTGGACCGGCCTCGTCGTCGAGAACACCTATGTCGCAAGCCAGCAGTTCAACGAAGAAGCCAGGAAAGGCAGGGCGCAGGCGGCGCTGGGCTGGACAGGCAAGCTGAGCGTCGCTTCCGGCGAGGTCCGTTACAGCCTTGTCGACAGCCAGGGCAAGCCGGTGCCGCTGCGCGGCGTCAAGGTGCTGTTCCGCCACCCGGCCTACGAGGCCGAGGACGAAGCCCTGACACTTGCCGCGGTGGCCGGCACTGCCGGGAACGCGGACGCATTTGCTGTCCGGCACACGCCCAGGAATGGCGTCTGGATCGTGGAGATCGATGCGGATGCCGGGCTGGCTTCACCGTTCCGCGACGTCCGCCGTGTCATGATCTCAAATGGAGCCCTGCAATGAGCTGCTGCGCGCCTGGGGCTGAAATGGCGTTGGAGGTCGCTGGCGCGACATCCGCATCGCCGTCGAGCGAGGAGATCAAGTTGGCCAGCCGCTCCCTGGGCGGCGACATCCACCAGACCGACCTATCGGTGCCGACGGTTCACTGCGGAGCTTGCATCCAGGCGATCGAGGCGGCGCTCGGCTCGGTCGAGAACGTCGCCTCCGCTCGCGTCAACCTGTCGACGAAGCGTGTGTCGGTCCGCTGGCGCGGCGACATCGTCCCGCCATTCTTCGCCGTGCTCGGCCGGCTCGGCTATCAGGCGCACCTGTTCGACCCGGAAATTCACGAGAAGGACAGGACGCTCTCGGAGCTGATCCGCGCCGTCGCCGTGGCGGGCTTCGCGGCCGGCAATATCATGCTGCTCTCGGTATCGGTCTGGTCCGGCGCGGAAGGCCCGACACGCGATCTGTTCCATTGGCTGTCCGCGCTGATCGCCATCCCGGCGCTCGCCTTCGCCGGCGGGATCTACTTCCGCTCGGCTGCGAACGCGCTGCGCCATGGCCGCATGAACATGGACGTGCCGATCGCGGTGGGCGTTTCCCTCGCCTACACGATGAGCCTCTACGAGACCATCAATCACGGCGAGCACGCCTATTTCGACGCCTCGGTGTCGCTGCTCTTCTTCCTGCTGATCGGGCGCACGCTGGATCACGTGATGCGCGAGCGGGCGCGAACCGCGGTCAATGGCCTGTCGCGGCTTGCCGCGCGAGGGGCAGTGGTCCTGCGGGACGACGGAATACGCGAATACGTGCCCGTCGCCGAACTCGCTCGGGGAATGCGCCTGCTCATTGCGGCCGGCGAGCGGATCCCGGTCGACGGCGATATCGTCAGCGGGAATTCCGACCTCGATTGCTCGATCGTCTCCGGCGAGAGCGCGCCGAAAGCCGTGAGCGCCGGCACGCACGTCCAGGCCGGCACGCTGAACTTGACGGGTCCGCTGACGATGCAGGCTCGCGCCGCAGCGAAGGATTCCTTCCTGGCGGAAATGATCCGGCTGATGGAAGCCGCCGAGGGTAGCCGCTCGCGCTACAGGCGGATCGCCGACCGGGTATCGGCACTCTACGCACCTGTGGTCCATCTGGCGGCCTTCGTCACCTTCCTCGGCTGGATGGTTGCGTCCGGCGATTGGCACCGCGCCATGACCATCGCGATCGCCGTGCTCATCATCACCTGCCCGTGCGCGCTCGGCCTCGCGGTTCCGATCGTCCAGGTGGTGGCGGCCCGGCGCCTGTTCGAGGCCGGCGTCATGGTCAAGGACGGTTCGGCGATGGAGCGTCTCGCGGCGATCGACGCGGCTGTGTTCGACAAGACCGGGACGCTCACTCTGGGGCTGCCCAGGCTCGTCAACGCGGCGTCGATCGATCCGGCCATGCTGGCGATCGCGGCAGACCTGGCGGCGCATTCCCGGCACCCGTTCTCGAAGGCGCTGGCGGCCTATGGCAGCCTTCGCGATCGAACCCAATTCGACCGCGTGCAGGAGGAGCCGGGCTTCGGCATCGAAGCGTCCGCGGGCGGCGATATCTGGCGCCTTGGCCGGCTCGGCTGGGCCGGATGGAAGGCCCGCACCGGCGGTGAAGGGCGATATGGCGGCCTTGGCGGCACGGTCCTCGCGAAGAATGGCAGGATCGTCGCATGCTTCGCCTTCGAGGATGCCACGCGCGCCGATGCGAAGGCGACGGTGGAACGGTTGAAGGACGCCGGCATCTCGGTCGAGATGCTTTCCGGCGACACCGCGAGAGCCTGCGGCGAGGCGGCGGGAGCCTTGGGCATCGAGAATTTCGTGCCGGCCCTGCTGCCTTCGGGCAAGGTCGAGAGGATCGAGGCGCTGGCCCGCGCCGGTCACAAGGTGCTGATGGTGGGCGACGGCCTCAACGACACGCCGGCGCTCGGCGCCGCGCATGTCTCGATGGCTCCGGCGACCGCGGCTGACATCGGCCGCCAGGCCGCGGATTTCGTCTTCCTGCGCGAGAGCCTGCTGGCGGTGCCGCTCGCCCTGGATGTCTCGCGCAAGGCCGGCCGGCTCATCCGCCAGAACATCGCGATCGCGATCATCTACAACGCGTTCGCCGTGCCGATTGCCATCCTCGGACATGTGACGCCGCTGATTGCGGCGATCGCGATGAGCGCTTCCTCGCTGATCGTGATCGCAAATGCGATGCGGCTTCAGACGACGGCGAAAGCGGCTCCTGAAGCCGCTCCCGCCAGGCGCCGCAGCGACGCCATCGAAGCGGCGCACCCATGACCACGCTCGTCTATCTCATTCCAGTGGCCCTGTTCCTCGGCGCTCTCGGTCTGTCCGGCTTCCTGTGGGCCTTGCGCAGTGGCCAATACGAGGATCTCGACGGAGCCGCCGAGCGGATACTGATCGAACCCGATACGCGAGACAAGGAAGCCCCGCGATCAAACTGACGTAGATCAAGGCGGCGTTGCTGCCGACGTCCGAGAGTAAGGCTGACGATAGCGGGAGACTTCGATGCAGGCTCGGGACATCATGACGACGCCGGTGGTCACAATCGCCACCTCTGCCTCGGTCGCCGAAGCGGCCGATCTGATGCTGACCAGGAACATCCGCTGCCTGCCGGTCGTGGGAGACGACGGATCGCTGGCTGGCATCATCAGCGAAGGCGATTTCCTGCGCCGGGGCGAACTTGGCACCAGACGGGCGCGGCCTCGCTGGCTGGAGTTTCTTGCCGGTCCAGGCAAGCTCGCCGACGAGTATGTCCGTTCGAGCGGCCGCCGGGTGGCCGAGGTCATGACCGCCGGCGTCGTTTCGGCAGCGCCAGGCGCTTCGCTTGCCGAGGTCGTCGAGCTCATGGCAACCCACGACATCAAGAATGTGCCTGTCCTTGACGCGGATAAGATCGTCGGCATCGTCAGCCGCTCCGATCTGATGCGCATCATGCTCCGCACTCTGCCCAAATCAGGTTCTGCGACTGTCGACGACGAGGTCATCCGCAGGAACATTCTTGCCGAGCTGCGGGGGCAGTCCTGGAGCGTCGGCGGCGACCTTATCGGCGTCACCGTCGACAAGGGAGACGTTGAGCTGAGCGGCGCCATCTTCGACGAACGCCAGCGAAAAGCTGCCGTGGTTGCGGCCGAGAACGTTGCCGGGGTCAAGAAGGTCACGGACAAGCTCTTTTGCGCCGGGCCATTCTCGGTGGTGCTTGTCTCCTGAAGACCGTCGCGCTTCCGGCGCACGCACTCAAATCGCGGACAACGGCATCAGGGGGCGAACCAGCAGCAGCGCAAAGACAATGAGCGCCGCGCCGGCGATGGCGTCGGCCATCCTCTTGCCGCCGCTCAACCGCCCGCCCAGCAGCAGCCATATCGATCCGGTCAGTGCCTTGATCACGAGCAGCGCCATCCAGGCGATGCCCAGCGCGGCCGCCTCGATGTCCATCGGCACGATGGCCACGCAATAGATGAACGCCTTCGGGTTGAGGGCATCACAGGAGCCGCCTGTTAGTCGGCCGGGTAGCCAGGGCGGCTCACGGCGGCAACCGATCAAGGCCGCGGCCTCGGCGCTCGATCAACGGATAGACTGCAAACGCGCAATCAAGTCGCCATTGCGGCAATAGGCCGGCGGGTGATCCGCATGCTCGGTTTCGTCGAGCCAGGCCGCGCATTCGTCCTGGTGGCCGCAGGAGCGGCACCGGTCCACGGCGCGATTGGTGACGGCGACGTGATCGGCCACGACCCGCAGCTGCCGGTCGACGCCCGTTTTCTGCATCATGCGTCCCATAAAGGCAATTCTGGCGTCAACGCCCATCAGATAATCGAGAAAGCTCATCTCGCTACACTCCTCAGACGGCAAATCATTGCCATCTCAGGCGGCATGCGACGTTGATCTCGATCAAGGAGCGCTGTCCATTTCGTGGAATTGCTTCGCCAGACGGGCGCCGCTCAAGCATGCCATGGCAGGTGGATGGTCACCGCCAGACCGGAGTTGGCATTGGCCATTTCGAGACGGCCGCCATAGGCTTCGACGATATCCGAAACGATCGCCAGGCCGAGGCCGTTGCCGCCGCCCTTGCTGTCGAGCTGAACGCCACGCACCAGAGCGGCGTGCAGGGCGGCCTCGGGAATGCCCGGCCCATCATCGACGACCTTGATGATCACCTCGCCAGCGCTTGCCGATGCGCTCACATGAACCGCGGAGCTTGCGAAACGCGTCGCGTTCTCCACCAGATTGCCGAGAATCTCGGAAAGATCGCCCTCGTCGACGGGCGCGATGAAATCCTCGGCGGCATCGATGACGAATGAGAGCTGCTTGCCCCTCGGCGTGCGCTTGACGACCGCGACCACGCCACTCGCCACCTCACGGACAAGGCAAGCGGCATCGCCCGAAACACCAGGCGCCAGACGAGCGCGTGCCAACTCCCGCTCGACATGACGGCGAATCGCGCTCGCGCTCTTCTCGATTTCGTCGGCAAGCTCGCTTTCGCCCTTCTTGCGCAGGGTCCGGATGTCGGCGGACAGGACCTGCAGCGGCGTCTTGAGGCCATGCGCAAGGTCGGTGGCACGCGAGCGCGCCCGAGAGAGGGCTTTCTCCTGGGCGTCGAGCAGGCGGTTGATCTCGTCGGCGAGTGGCTGCACTTCGCTCGGCGCGGCCACGTCCAACCGTGCCGTCCGCTGCGCGATCACGTTCTTGACGGCGATCCTCAGGCTTTCCAGCGGCGCCAGGCCGACGGTGATCTGGATGAAGAAAGCTCCCATCAGGGCGGAGGCCAGCACAACGAGGGCCGGCGCAAGGTCACGGACGTACTCGCCAACGGAAACTTCCACATTGCGATGGTCTTCCGCCACCACGGCGCGAAAGGCCCGCCCGTCCGCATCGGTGATCGTGCGAATGACGGCGACGGTGAGCTCGCCGCCGGGCCCCTTGAGTTCTTCCTTCCGCAACTCGCCATTGCCTGCCTGTTTGGGCAGGGCCAGCGTTGCATCCCACAATGAGCGCGACCGAACGAGGCTGTGGGTGGCCAGGTCTTCCACTTGCCAGTAGTGGCCGGACAGCGGATTGGAGAAGCGTTGGTCGGCCAGCGTGGACGCCACAAACAGACGGCCATCGGCCGTGAAGCTCGTCGCGGCGATCAGTTCGTTGAGATCGTCCGTCAGCTCACTGACAACACGCCTCTCGACGTTCAGTTCGAACAGATAGCGAAGACCGACACCGGCGATGGCAAGGGCGATGACGATCGATATCGCCGCAGCCGACCAGAGCCTGAAACGGATCGAATTGCGCATCAATCCGGCCCGTCGGGGACAAAGTAACCGAAACCGCGACGCGTCTCGATGATCTTGCTGCCAAGCTTGCGCCGCAGACGCGCGACGATGACCTCGATTGTGTTGGGATCGCGTTCGTTGTCGGAACTGTACAGATGCTCGGCAAGCTCGGTTGATGCGACCACACGGCCGGCATGATGCATCAGGAACGCGAGAAGCCGATATTCGAGCGGCGAAAGCGCCACCGGAACGCCGCGAAGCGAGATGCGCATCTGGCACGTGTCGAGCAGCAAAGGGCCTGATTTCAGCACTGGTGCTGCCTGCCCGCTCGAGCGGCGCAGGATGGCTCGCAGCCGCGCCAGCAGTTCCTCCATTTCAAAAGGTTTCGGGAGATAGTCGTCGGCGCCGGCGTTGATCCCTTCGACGCGCTCGGTCCACAGCCCCCTCGCCGTCAGGATGAGGACGGGAAAGCGACGGCCATTTGCGCGCCAGCGCTTCAGCACCGTGAGGCCGTCGAGCTTCGGCAGGCCGAGGTCGAGAATCGCCGCGTCGTAGTTCTCGACATCGCCCGCAAACCAGGCCGCTGCACCATTGTCCACGATGTCGACAGCCATGCCCGAGGCCTTCAGGACCGCCGCGATGTCGGCCGCGATGCGCGGTTCGTCTTCAGCCACGAGGATCTTCATCTGTGGCCTTCATCACCCTTGACACCGCCCACCTCGGCATCGACGTCAACGATCCGGCGCCTGCCGTCGGCGGCGACCACCTGGAACCGATAGATCCATTTGCCTTCGGCACGAATGAGATCGACCGAAACAATCTCGCCGGGAGCCTTGGCGCGCACGATGGCCATGATGTCGGCAAGACCCTCGATTTCGCCGCGCTCATGGAGATCGCGCGCCCGATCATGATCATCGTCGTCATCCTGCGCCCGGACGGCCGACGGCAAGGCCATCACAAGCGCGGCCACGCCCAGAGCTGCCAGGCTCATCGATACGGTTTTCATGGAAGGGAGCTGTCGCATGCGGAAGCTGTCAAACCGCTGTCAATCATCGTCAGCTGGCGGCAAGGGCCGCATATCAAGGGCCATCGCGCCCGATGACAGGTTTTCGTTGCTCGACCTCGATCCGCCGCCATACAGGAAGCGCGCTCTTCCACTTCTAGACCGGTGCGAGTGGCGCCCAGCGGCGGTCATCGAGCTGCCTCCCCCAGCTTAACTCGCGGCGCGGCCCGGTCTGGTCGTGGCTCGATCCAGATGCGGGCCGGTCGCTTTCCGTCTGCGCTTGCCGCGGCTGCCATGGGCGTAGAGCCAGCTCTTGGTGACCTCCGACACAAGCACGTACAGCGCGGTGATCGCGAGCAACCCGGCCAGCACCGGTCCTGCCAGAGGCACAAATCCGAACCAGCTGGCGAACGGGGCAAAGGGGATGGCGATGGAGATGATGCCGACGCCTAGGGTCAGGCCCGCGAGCAAATGGCTGGGACGGCTGCGCCACAGCCTTTTGTGGGTCCGCACGACGAGCACAATGGCAAGTTCGGTGAGCACGGATTCCACGAACCACGCGGTCTGAAACGTGGCCGCCGTGGCGTGAACGACCAGAAGAAGGAAAGCGAAGGTCGCAAAGTCGAACAGGGAGCTCACCAGCCCGAAGCTCACCATGAAGCGCCTGACGAAACGGATGTCCCAGTGACGCGGCCTGCGCACCTGTTCGGCATCGACATTGTCACCCGCGATCGCCAGAGCCGGGATGTCGGAGAGGAAATTGTTCAGCAGGATCTGCTTTGCCAGCAGCGGCAGGAACGGCAGGTAGAGCGAGGCCGCCGCCATGCTGATCATGTTGCCGAAATTGGCGCTGGTCGTGATGGAGATGTATTTCATCGTGTTGGCGAAGGTCTTTCGGCCGTCATCGACACCCCGCACCAGCACGCCCAGGTCGCGCTTCAGCAAGATAATGTCCGCAGCCTCGCGCGCGACATCCACGGCGGTATCGACCGAGATGCCGATATCTGCTTCGTGAAGCGCCGGCGCGTCGTTGATGCCGTCGCCAAGATAGCCGACGACGTGGCCGCTCCGGCGCAGCGCCTCGACAATCCGCTCCTTCTGGTTCGGATCGATCTCCACGAAGAGATCGGTATGGCGCACACTGGCGAGAAGCCCATTCTTCGTCAGTTTCGACAGGTCTTCGCCGGTCATGATCCTGGCGGACCGGAGGCCCACAGCCTCGGCCAGGTGCGCGGTGACATAGCGGTTGTCGCCGGAAATCACCTTTACGCCAATGCCGCGGTCGGTAAGCGCCGACAGCGTTCTCCGCACCCCCTCTTTCGGCGGATCGAGAAAGAGCAGGAAGCCCGCGAATGCCATTCCGGTTTCGTCGTCACGGCTGAAGCCAGCCTTGCCCTGAAATCTCCGGGTCGCCAGGCCGAGAACGCGATATCCTTGCGCGCTGCAGCGCCTGAATTTCTCGTCGATCGCCTGGCGCTCCGCCGCGCCAAGGGGTGTCAAGCCGTGCGGACCTTGAACGAAGCCACACGCCTCGACGACATTCTGAACGGCTCCCTTGGTGATGAGGATCTGTTCGCGCGAGCTGTCCTGCGCGGCGACGGACAACCGCTTGCGGACAAAATCGTAGGGGATCTCGTCGATCTTGATAAAACCGGACAGATCCTCGTGGTCATGCGGCGCACTCGCAATTGCCTCGTCCAGGGGATTCTTCAGCCCCGTCTGCAAGGTCGCGTTCAGCAGCGCCCAAAGCAGGACGTCCTTCGAAGCGGTGCCCTCGACATCGAACGATCCATCGAGGTGAATGACGCCCTCCGTCAGCGTTCCTGTCTTGTCGGTGCAGAGCAGGTCCATGCTGCCGAGATTCTCGATCGCGTCGAGGCGACGCACGATGACGCCGCTGGCCGCCATCGTGCGCGCGCCTTTAGCCAGGGTGACGCTGATGATTGCTGGAAGCAGTTCAGGCGTCAGGCCGACAGCGAGGGCAAGCGAAAACAAAAGAGATTCGATCAGTGGCCGGTTGAGCATCACATTGGCGAAGAACACCATGATGACGATCGCAAGCATGATCTCGGTCATCAGATATCCGAACATTCTGATGCCTCGGGCGAACTCGGTTTCCGGGATCCGCCGCTCCAAGGCTTCGGCGATCGACGCGAACTCGGTCCGCGCTCCCGTGGCGACGGCAAGCACCTTTGCCGTTCCGCTGCGAACCGAGGTGCCGGTGAACACGGCATTGGTCCGTTGCGCGATGCCGGCTTCAGGCGCGGAGCGGCCGGCGGATTTCACGACGGGAAAGGTTTCGCCGGTCAGGACGGATTCGCTGACGTTGAAATCCCGCGACTCCAGGACGACGCCATCGACGGGGATGAGATTTCCCGCCGACAAGCAGACGACGTCGCCAGGAACGATGTTCTCGACATCGACAGTCCGTTCGAAGCTGTCCCGAAGCACGGTGGCCTTGCGGGAGATGCGCTGCTGCAGCGCCTCCATGGCACGAGAGGCGCCATATTCCTGGGTGAAGCTGAGGATACAGCTGGCGAGCACAATCGCGCCGATGATCGCTGCCTCATGACCTTCGCCGACGAACACCGACACGGCGGCGGCGAAGACCAAGATCAGGACCAGCGGGCTGCGAAACTGGCGCGCGAGCACAGCCAACGCCGATCGGTTCGACCGAGGCACCAGGGCGTTTCGTCCGAATTTGGCAAGCCGGGCCGCCGCATCCGCGCTCAGCAGTCCGGAAGTGGAGGTCTCCAGTTGTCCGACCAGCCGATCTGCTTCAAGCGACCAGTAGGCCTGCTTGGCGATGTCGGGCGCGCGGCCGGTCGACTGCAGTTCGGCGGGCCGGACTGCCGCCCGTTCCGTCGGATCGGCTCCACCGGTCACCATGGCCGACCGATCAGTTCGACAACAGGCGATTGATATTGCCCTCGCCGATGAGCGTGCGTGTGACGCCGCCGAAGGCCCATTCCCGCAGCCGGCTGTGACCATAGGCGCCGGAGACGATCAGATCGGCGTGGATTGAGCGCGCGAACGCTACCAGCCTGTCGCCATCCGCTTCGCCGGCGATCACTTCGGTTCGCGCCATGACGCCATGCTGCTCCAGAAAGACCGCGACGTCGGCGGGGCTGTTTCGCACATCTTCTCCGGACTCGGTTTCCATCGTGGCGACGACCACTTCGTTGGCTTTCGCCAGAAACGGCAAGGAATCGGACAAGGCCCTTCGCGCTTCCCGGCTGTCCTTCCAGGCGACAAGGACGGTCTTGCCCAGGAGATGCTCGGCATTGCCCGCCGTGACCAGCACGGGGCGACCGGCGCCAAGCACGAGGCTACCGACATCGACGGCACGGAAGACATCCTCCCCGCCCTCGGCGGTCACGATGAGATCGGCCGAGCGGGCCGCAAGGCCGAGGGCGCGGGTCGGTCGGCAAATGTATTGCGTCCATTCGCTGCTGACCGAGCCAGGGACGAGCTCCTCGAAGATATCGCGCAATTCGGCAAGGCGCTTCTCGATCTCGGTGCGCTGGACCTGCATAACCTCGCCTTCGTAGACCAGGCCCTCTCCTGTGGACACCAAAGGCGGGACGTCCGCGGCGGCAAGGCCGACGAGGTGGGCATCGAAGCGCTGCGCCAGTTCCGCCGCCAGCTTCACGACCGGCGCGGGGTCTGTATCAACGGCCAGATTGACGATTATCGTTTTATAGGACATGCAGGCACCTCGCTCGGAACGCGGAATGCTCTGTCACTTGCATTGTGCGAGCTTGGGGCGCCTTGATACAGATCAAATCGTCACAGCGGCGCCGCTGTTTGGCGGGCAGAATGATGCGTGCTAAATCGTCGGCCGCTGCTGTTTCTCGATCCGGAGACCGCTCGTGAGCAAGACGGAACAAGGCCGGCCAGAAGCAGCCAAGCCATCGCCGCTGGCCGCCCTCGATATCTTGCCGGAACACGAGCTTCTCGCCCTGATGTTCGACCAGGCTCCGGGCTTCATAGCCTTGCTCAGCGAGCCGGACCACGTCTTTCAGCTGACCAATGCCGCGTTTCAGCACTTGATCGGCCAGCGGCAGGTTATCGGCAAATCGTTTCGCGCGGCCTTGCCCGAGCTTGAGGGCCAGGGATTCTACGAATTGCTCGATCGCGTCTGCGAAACCGGCGAGCCTTATGTCGGCCGCAACGCCAAGATCGTCCTGCGCAACGATGAAACCGGCCTTGCGGAGGAGCGTATCCTCGATTTCGTCTACCAGCCCGTGAGGGCAAGGGATGGCCGGATCACCGCAATCTTCATTCAGGGCACCGACGTCAGCGATCTGTCATTCGCCAACGCCGCGCTGCTGCTGCGCGAGGATCACCTGCGTTCGATCCTGGCGACGGTACCCGATGCGATGATCGTCATCGACGAAGGCGCCAACATCCAATCCTTCAGCACGGCGGCCGAGATATTGTTTGGCTACAAGGCCGGCGAGGTCATCGGCCGAAACGTCAAGATGCTGATGCCCCCGCCGTACCGGGAGGAGCACGACACATACCTGCAGCGTTACCTGACAACGGGAGAACGCCGCATTATCGGACTCGGTCGAACGGTAACCGGGATGCGCAAGGACGGATCGACCTTTCCGATGGAACTCTCCGTCGGGGAAATGCATCCCGGAACAGGCCGTTTCTTCACCGGCTTCTGCCGCGACCTGACGGAGCGCCACAGGACGGAAGCCAGGATGCAGGAGCAGCAGCAGGAGCTGCTTCACATGGCGCGTTTCACCGCCCTTGGCGAAATGGCCTCCACATTGGCGCATGAGATTAACCAGCCTCTGACGGCGATCACGAACTATCTCAAGGGCAGCCGCCGTCTGCTCGAGAAAAGCAGGGACGATAACGCCGCAATGTTGCGGGAAGCCGTCGAAAGGGCCGCCGAACAGGCGTTGCGCGCCGGCGACGTCATCCGCCGTCTAAGGGACTTTGTCGCCAGGGGGGAAAGCGAGCGTCAGGTCGAACGCCTGTCGGCGCTCATCGAGGATGCTTCATCGCTGGCCCTGGTCGGCGCCAGGGAAGCGGATGTACGCGTCAGTTACGATCTCGATCCGTCGGCCGAACTGGTCTTGACCGACCGAATCCAGATCGAGCAGGTATTGCTGAACCTGATGAGAAACGCCGTGGAGGCCATGCAAGGCGCGCCACGGCGTGAATTGCACGTCGTTACCAATGCGCGCCAAGACGCGATGGTGGAGATCGGCGTGATCGACACCGGCCCGGGGCTGGCGCCCGAGGTTTCAGCCCAGCTTTTCCAGCCCTTCGTGACCACCAAGAAGCAGGGAATGGGGGTGGGTCTGTCCATTTGTCGCACTATCGTCGAGTCGCATGGTGGTCATATTTGGGCCGAGTCGATGCCCGGCGGAGGAACGGCATTTCGGTTCACCTTGCGTGCCGTAGAAAAGGACGAGGTTGCCCGTGGCCAATGATGTCGTTCATGTCGTCGATGATGACGTCGATGTCCGCAAGTCGCTGGGTTTCCTTCTTGCGACAGCCGACTTTGCCGTGCGCCTGCATGAGTCGGCGACCGCATTCCTGGCACCGGAACCGAAGGAGATCGACGGCTGCATCGTCACCGATGTGCGTATGCCCGGCATTGACGGCATCGAGTTCCTGCGGCAGCTGAAGGCGCGCGGCCTGAATGCGCCGGTGATCGTGATGACAGGTCATGCTGACGTCGCCCTCGCCGTGCAGGCGATGAAGGAGGGCGCTGCCGATTTCATCGAGAAGCCATTCGACGATCAGGTGCTCATCGATGCCATTCGTTCCGCCCTGGACCACCGCAGCCAGCCGATCGCGGCGCACCCGCAATCAGCCGGGATTCGAAAGAACCTTGCGACGCTGTCGGAGCGGGAGCGCCAGGTGCTCGACGGCCTTGTCTCGGGACTGCCGAACAAGACGATTGCCTATGATCTCGGGATCAGTCCGCGGACCGTTGAAATCCATCGCGCCAATGTCATGAGCAAAATGGGCGCCAGCAGCCTCTCGCATCTGGTGCGCATGGCCTTGATCGCCGATCCGAAGAGCTGAAGCGGATTGAAGCGAAGCGGTTCAAGTCCTTGTTTCCGCTGCATGCCGCCCTGAAAGCTACACGCCAGAGGGCGCGCATCAGTGCGGATTCTGCAGGAAGCCAAGCTGGTGCTCCTCCGGATTCCAGACACGCCAGTGGGTCGGACGGATGTCGACCCGCGCCCCGGTCGCGACATTCTTCCAGCCCACCGGCGCCTTCTCGCAAGGGAACACGAGCGCGTGCACGCCATCGTCGTCGATGACGGCCAGTTCGAGGTTGCGGCCGGGTGGCGCGCTTGCGATCGGATTCCACATTCGGCCAGTGTGATCGAAGATTCGCCTCGCGCTTTGATTTGAGTCAGATTTTCCGGCCAGGAGGCCTCTTGGCGCGAACGGGGGTCATTGAACGAGCGTGGTTCAGGCTCTTTGACCCCAAACGTTCCTTCTTGCGGCTTGTTTGACGCGGATCAACGATGGCTGCTCATACCGGTGCTTTGATGCCGGCCTCGACAGGTCGCGCATGAATTGCAGTGCGGTCGCGTGGACCCCGTGTCAAACGCGGACGTCGCGAAGCAGATGGGTCAGTTCAGCGAGGATGCCTGTCGAGCAGGTCCGCCGACCTCTCTCTGGCGCGTGCTGGAATACCTGCGGTGAAAGAGCGGAGGCGGCGGCACTTGTTGCCCAATCGACCTTCAAGGAGAAAAGCCATGGCTGAGGCCGCTACCAAACTGCCCGTGAGAACCGAGAAGAACGTTCCCGCCCGATCGGATAACTGGGCGGGACCTTTCGAGAGCCTGCGACGCGAAATCGACCGGCTTTTCGATGACTTTCATCCCTTCGATTTCCATCTGCCCGCCACCCGTTCGCTCTTCGGCACGGACTTGCCCGCGAAATTGCGCGGTGAGTGGCCGGTGGCGCCGGCGATGGACCTGGTGGAAAAGGCCGATGCGTATGAGATCACGGCGGAACTGCCGGGCATCGACGAAAAGAACGTCGACATCAAGCTCGCCAACAACGTGCTGACGATCAAGGGCGAGAAGAAGGAAGAAAAAGAGGAAAAGGAGAAGGACTACTATCTCTCGGAGCGCCGCTACGGCTCCTTCCAGCGCTCGTTCCGGCTGCCCGAAGGTGTAAACGCCGACAAGATCGACGCCAGTTTCACCAAGGGCATTCTCACTGTGAAGCTGCCCAAGACGGCCGAAGCGCAGAAGGCCGAGAAGAAGATCACCGTCAAGGCTGCCTGAAGCCACGGATGGTCATTTCCTCAGTGCATCGGGCCGGTGCACTGAGGAGCCTTCCCCACAATCAGGCCTCATTTCTTTGGATCCGAAGGTTTCCCTGCGGCCTCGGCTTGATGCTCCGCGATTTCGAGCTTCTGCCTCTCGCGTGCAAGCAGGTTCTCGATCACCTGCCGCTTCTGCGGGTCGGATTCCGCGGCAAGCAAGTCTTCGAAATGGGCAATATTAGCCCGTGCAATGAACCGGTCCACGACTACCCTCAATGCAGGCTCTTCATCATTCCTACTCCAAATATCGCAGTCATCCACTTTTTTGTGAAGCACAAGCCCGCTGGATGAAGCCGCCTCCATTCACATTGTCTCGATCGCCAGAGGCATCCCGGAATTGACATAGCTCAAAGTGAGGTCCGCGCATGCCTCGTATGGTGTCGGCCAGGTAGGTCAACGCGCTACCCAATACGGATTTAGGCTGCACAGGAGCTCGACATGAATTACCAGCGGTTCTTCGAGGATGCGATCGACCAGCTCCACGCGGAGCGGCGCTACCGCGTCTTCGCCGACCTCGAGCGCATGGTGGGCAAGTTCCCGCGCGCCATCTGGCGTTCCAACGGCCGCGCCCAGGAAATCACCGTCTGGTGCTCCAACGACTATCTCGGCATGGGCCAGAACGAGGATGTGATTGCCGCCTTCCAGAGAGTGGCCGGCAAGATGGGCTCGGGCGCCGGCGGCACCCGCAACATCTCGGGCACCTCCAACCCGCTGGTCGAGCTGGAGCGGGAGCTCGCCGACCTGCATGACAAGGAGGCAGGGCTCGTCTTCACCTCCGGCTTCGTCTCCAACGAGGCCTCGATCTCGACCATCGCCCGGCTTCTGCCCAACTGCCTGGTGCTCTCCGACGAGCTCAACCATGCCTCGATGATCGAAGGCGTGCGCCGCTCCGGCGCGGAAAAGAAGATCTTCCGCCACAACGACGTCGCGCATCTGGAAAGCCTGCTGCAGGCGGCGGGGCGCGAGCGCGCCAAGCTGATCGTGTTCGAGAGCGTCTATTCGATGGACGGCGACATCGCGCCGATCAGAGAGATCGTCGAGCTGGCCGAGCGCTACAACGCCATGACCTATATCGACGAGGTGCATGCGGTGGGCATGTACGGACCGCGCGGCGGCGGCATCACCGAACGCGAGGGCCTTGCCGACCGCATCGACATCATCGAGGGAACGCTGGCCAAGGCCTTCGGCACGCTGGGCGGCTACATCACCGGCACCAGCGCGGTGATTGACGCGGTGCGCTCCTATGCGCCGGGCTTCATCTTCACCACCGCGCTGCCGCCGGCGATCGCGGCCGCCGCCACCACCTCGATCCGCCACCTGAAGCGCTCGCAGGCCGAGCGCGACGCGCAGCAGCGCCAGGCGGCGCGCACCAAGCAGGTGCTTGCCGCCGCAGGCCTGCCGGTGATGGAATCGGCCACCCATATCGTGCCGGTGCTGGTCGGCGATCCCGAGCTTTGCAAGATGGCGAGCGACCGGCTGCTTGGCGTGCACGGCATCTACATCCAGCCGATCAACTATCCGACGGTGCCGCGCGGCACCGAGCGGCTGCGCATCACGCCGACGCCGTTCCATTCGGACGCGCTGATCGCCGAATTGCAGGACGCGCTGGTCGAGACCTGGGATGCGCTGGGCATCCCCTATGCCGGTTCAGGCCGCCCCGCCGTCGCCAGGACCGATCGGATCATTCCGCTGCTGGTGAACAAGGCAGGCGGCTGAAATCCGGGACGTTGAACTTATCCGGAGCAATGCGCAATTCCCAGCAAGGGAGAACCAAAACAGTCGAAGGATGAGGAGGATGACACACGCAGTTTCACACACTTCGATCACACATGCCGCCGAGCAGACGCAGCAATGGGTGAACGAGCTTGCCAGGGACCTGGATTGGAATGAGCAAAGCGCATTTCGCCTGCTGAAAGCGGTCCTGCATGCCTTGCGCGACTGGCTTTCGCCGGAGGAAATGGCCGACCTGTCGGCCCAGTTGCCGACGCTGATCAGAGGCATCTATTTCGAAGGGTGGAACCCGGCCGAACCGACGTGGGAACGCAAAAAGAGCGACTTCGTCATTTGCGTCCCCAACAGCTTTGGCTACGAGCCGGAGGTCGACACCGACAAGGCGATCGTAGCGGTGTTCAGGCTTCTCGACCGGCATATTTCCCACGGTGAGATCGTCCAGGTCCGAAACTCGATGAAGAAGTCACTGCGCCACCTGTGGCCGGAGGAATGACGATGTTTCGCGATCGCCAGGAGGCGGGGCAGAAGCTCGGAGCATCGCTGGACCTGCTTCAGCTGAAGGACCCGATTGTGCTCGCCTTGCCGCGAGGCGGCGTCCCTGTGGCTGCCGAGGTAGCCAAGGCCCTCAAGGCGCCGCTGGACCTCGTGATCGTTCGAAAGGTCGGAGCGCCGGGCAATCCGGAACTGGCCGTGGCCGCCATCGTGGACGGCGAGCCTCCCGACGTCGTTCTCAACCGGGAAATCGTGGAGGCATACGCCCTCGATGACGGCGCGCTTCGTGTCCTGATCGCGCAGGAGCGCCCCGAACTGGAACGGCGACGGGCGGTATATCGTGGGAAAGACCTGCCCCTGTCGGTGGCGGGCAAAACGGTGATCGTCGTTGACGACGGGGCGGCGACCGGAACGACGATGAAGGTCGCCATTCGCGCGTTGAAGCGACGTTCGCCGCGCAAGATCATCGTCGCTCTTCCCGTGGCGCCGGTGGACACCGCGGACGAGCTCTCGCAGGAAGCGGATTTGATCTGCCTCAATCAGCCTGCACGTTTTCGGGCGCTGAGCTATTATTACGGCAACTTCCCGCAGCTCTCCGACAACGAGGTTCTGGATCTCATGGCCCTCGCCCGCGGAAATGCCGACGAACGAAGGCGCTCCGGCCAGCACACCGCGAAAAGATCGCGGCGCGAGACCGATAGCTAGGAGTCCCGCCGATGCAGATCCGCGCTTTGTCCACTCTGGAATGCACCAAACTGCTGACGGCCAATCGCGCCGGCCGGCTGGCCTGCGCGAAGGACGGGCGGCCCTACGTCGTTCCGTTCCATTACGCGCATGCGGACAACCACCTCTATGCCTTCTCCCTGCCGGGCAAGAAGATCGACTGGATGCGCGCCAATCCGCTCGTGTCCGTGCAGGTCGACGCCCCCGGCACGGGTCACGGTTGGAAAAGCGTCATCGTCACCGGCCGTTATGAAGAACTTCCCGATCGGATCGGACACGAGGCGCAGCGTGACCATGCATGGTTCGTGCTGAGCAAGCACTTCGACTGGTGGGAGCCAGGCGCGCTCAAGCCGGCCGCAGCCTCGGATCTGGAGCATCTGCCCCACGTGTTCTTCCGCGTCTCCATCGCCGAAGTTTCGGGCCGCGAAGCGTTGGAGAGCTAGCCTTACATGGCGAGGCCGAGGCGGAAGCCGCGCCAAGACGACCGCTGGCCAAAGCGGCTGGCAGCGTATGCAGCCAATCTGAGGTAGCCGCCATGGACACGCTCATTGCCCGGCTCGGGGTCGCCTTGGCAATAGGCCTGCTTGTCGGGTTGGAACGCGGCTGGAGAGAGCGCGATGCGCCCGACCGCAGCCGGACAGCCGGCATTCGCACCTTCGGCATCGCCGGGCTTCTCGGCGGCCTGGTTGCGGCATTGGCCGACGCGCTCAACGCAATTTCGGTGCTGGTTGCAGGCTTCCTCGCCTTCGCTGGCATTTTCGCCTGGTACAAGGCACGCGAAGCCGCGCATGACGAGGATTTCAGCGTCACAACCGTTATCGCGGGCCTCGCCGTCTTTACGCTTGGCGCGCTCTGCGTGGCAGGCGATTTTCGCGTTGCCGCCGCGGGAGGCGCAGCGCTCGCGGCGCTCCTCGCCAGCCGCGAAATCCTGCACGGGCTTCTGAAACGTCTGACCTGGATCGAGCTTCGCTCGGCACTGGTCCTGGCGGTGATGACCGCCATAATCCTGCCCCTGCTGCCGGACCGTCCATTTGACCCATGGGGCGGCTTCAACCCGCGGGAGATCTGGCTCCTGACGGTGCTGATGGCCTCGATTTCCTTCGCCGGTTATGTCGCGGCGCGCGTCCTCGGAAACGCCCGCGGTCTGATTGTGAGCGCGCTCGCCGGCGCCGTGGTCTCATCGACCGCCGTCACCCTGTCACTGGCCCGTACGGCCAATCGGTCGGACAATTCCTTGTCCTTCGCCGGCGCGGCTTCCCTGGCCGCTATGATCTCAATCTTGCGTGTCTGCCTCGTGGTTTTGATACTGGCGCCGGTGACCGCTTACATCGCCATACCCGCGCTCGCAGCCGCGCTGACACTCGGCGTCTGCGGAACGATTGCGCTGGCAATTCGCGGCAGCAAGCCAGAGAGCCCCGGCGCGACGCGCAATCCGTTCGAACTGGTGCCGTTGCTGATCTTTGCGCTGCTGTTCGCGGGCGCCTCGACAGCGAGCGCCGCGTTGGCCTTCCAATTCAAGGAACAAGGCCTGCTGGCGAGTTCCGCGATCGCGGGCGCCTTTGATGTCGACGCTTCGGTGCTCAGCGCCATACGGCTGATCAAGCAGTCGATGCCGATCGAAACCGTTGGACATGCGGTGCTGACAGCGCTGGTGGCCAACGCAATCGGGCGCCTGTTCCTGGCCGTATTCGCGGGTCCGGTGAGATTCTGGTTGCCCCTGGCCGGCATGACCTTGACCGCCGCTGCCGTGGGCTACGGCGCCATGCTGCTTCGGTAGGGTTGTTGCGGCCGTGACGCTCGCGCTGGGATCATTCTGATTTGACCCGTGTCAAAGCTGCCGGCCCGCTTTCCTGTTGAATGCCCCCATCATTGCAAAGGTGGGAGGGCCTCATGGCCACAACAGACATCAACGTCCCTATTCGGGAAAGAACTGCGATCCCGGCTTCGGCGAAGCTCCGGCTGGGGTCGCTGACCGCGCTCGTCATCGGCTCCATGGTCGGCTCGGGCGTCTTCAGCCTGCCGCAGAACATGGCGGCCGGCGCCGGTCCGCTCGCGATCCTGATCGGTTGGGCCATCACGGCTGTCGGCATGCTTGCGCTGGTGTTTGTCTACCAGTCGCTGGCGGTGCGCCGTCCCGACCTCGACGCCGGCCCCTATGCCTATGCCAAGGCCGGCTTCGGTCCGTTCGTAGGCTTCAACAGTGCCTGGGGCTACTGGATCAGCGCATGGGTCGGCAACGTCTCCTACGCGGTGATCGTTTTCAGCGCACTGTCCTATTTCTTCCCCGCCTTCGGTGACGGAAACACGTGGCAGGCAGTGCTCGGTGCATCGATCCTGCTGTGGCTCATCCATGTTCTGATCCTTGCGGGCATCCGTCAGGCGGCGGTCGTCAACACCATCGTGACCGTGGCCAAGATCGCGCCTGTCGTCCTGTTCGTCGGGATCGTCGCCGTCGCGTTCAAGCTTAATGTCTGGACACTCGACTTCACCGGGCTCGGCAACGCCTCGCTCGGCACCATCGCCGCCCAGGTCAAGAGCACGATGCTGGTGACGCTGTGGGTGTTCATCGGCATCGAAGGCGCCAGCGTTTTCTCCGCCCGGGCGGAGCGCCGCAAGGACATTGCGACGGCAACTGTGCTCGGCTTCTTCACCTGCCTCGCGCTCTATGCGCTGGTCTCGCTGCTTTCGCTCGGCATCCTGAGCCAGCCCGAACTTGCCGCCCTGAAGAACCCGTCGATGGCGGGCGTGCTCGAGGCGGTCGTCGGACCCTGGGGCGCCGTGCTCATCAATCTCGCGCTCGTCATCTCGGTCATCGGCGCCTTCCTGAGCTGGACGCTGCTTGCGGCGGAGGTTCCGCATGTGGCCGGAAAGGACGGGACCCTGCCGAAGTTCTTCGGCCGGGAAAGCGAGCGCGGCGTTCCTTCGACGTCGCTGCTGATCACCAACCTGCTCGTCCAGGCCTTCCTGGTGATCACGCTCTTTGCTCAGAGCACCTACCAGGCGCTCTTCTACATCGCTTCGACGGCGATCCTCGTGCCTTACATTTTCTCCGGAGCCTTCGCCGCGAAACTGGCATTGACCGGAGAAAGCTACCAAGGCGGCGAAGGGCGCACCGGACCGCTCGTCGCCGGCGTGCTGGCAACGATCTTCGGGCTGTGGCTCGTCTATGCGGCGGGGCCTGCGTACCTGTTCATGTGCGCGATCCTCTATGCCCCGGGCATCATCTTCTACGTATGGGCTCGCCGCGAGGGCAAACAGCGTGTCTTCCACCCGATGGAAGCCGTCATCGCCGTCGCGCTCGTCGCAGTCGCAATCCTTGCCGTCTACGAGATGTGGACCGGCGCTGTCAGCGCGCTTTGAGAGGCCGTACAATGACAAATCTGGGAGTGCATTCGGAGGTCGGCCGCCTGCGCGAGGTCATGGTCCACAGGCCGGATCTCAGCCTGCGCAGGCTAACGCCGGATAACTGCAAGGCGCTGCTGTTCGACGACGTGTTGTGGGTGAAGCGGGCGCGCCAGGAACACGACGTCTTCGTCGACGCGTTGCGCGAGCGTGGCGTGGTGGTGCATTCGTTCGGCGAGCTGCTTGCCGAGACAATGGCCATCGGCAAGGCCCGCGACTGGCTTCTCGACCGCAGGGTGCATGCCGGCGTGGTCGGCCTCGACATGGTCGACGAGATGCGTGGCTGGCTGAACGAAATGTCGGCCGGCCTGCTGGCAACCTGTCTGGTCGGTGGCATTGCGCGCGCCGAACTGCCGTTCGAGCCCAAGGGCCTGACCGGAAGGACGCTCGCGCCGCAGGATTTCGTGCTGCCGCCGCTTCCCAACCAGCTGTTCACCCGCGACAGCTCCTGCTGGATCTACCGCTCCGTGTCGGCCAACCCGATGTATTGGCCGGCCAGGCGGCCGGAGGCGGCCAATGTCGAGGCTGTCTATCGCTTCCATCCAAGGTTCCGCGACAGCGGCATCCCGTTCGTTTCTCCCCAGGCCGGAACGGGCGTCAGCCTCGAAGGCGGCGACGTCATGCCTGTCGGCGGAGGCGTCGTTCTGGTCGGTATGGGCGAGCGCACCACGCCGCAAGCGGTCGGCGATCTTGCGCGAAGCCTGTTCGCCGCCGGAGAGGCCACGCGCGTGATTGCGGCTCTGATGCCGCGCGACCGTTCCTTCATGCATCTTGACACCGTCTTCACCTTCTGCGACCGCGACCTCGCGACCATGTATCCGCCCGTGGTCGAAAGGCTGCGCACCTTCTCGATCCGGCCGGGAGACGGCGATGCGGCGGTCGAGGTCAGGGAGGAGAAGGAGCCCTTCATATCAGTTGTCGCGGAGGCTCTCGGGCTGAAATCGCTGCGGATCATCGCCACTGGCGGCGACCGCTACGAGGCCGAGCGCGAGCAGTGGGACGACGGCAACAACGTCGTCGCCGTCGAGCCGGGCGTCGTCATCGGCTACGACCGCAACGTCTACACCAACACGCTTCTGCGCCGGGCGGGAGTCGAGGTGATCACCGTCGAGGGTGCCGAGCTCAGCCGCGGCCGCGGTGGCGGCCATTGCATGACCTGCCCCATCGCCCGAGACCCGCTCTGAAAGGACCCCCAATGTCGATCAAACTTCATGGACGCTCGGTGCTCTCGCTGGACGATCTTTCGGCGGACGAGATCCGCTTCCTGCTGAAGCTGGCCGCCGATCTGAAGGCAGCCAAGCAGGCCGGGCACGAGATACCGCGCCTCGTTCGCAAGAACATCGCGCTCATCTTTGAAAAGGACTCGACCCGCACCCGGACGGGATTCGAAGTGGCCGCCTACGATCAGGGCGCCCACGTCACCTATTTCGGCCCAAGCGGCAGCCATATCGGGCACAAGGAGTCCATGAAGGACACCGCGCGCGTGCTCGGCCGCATGTATGATGCGATCGAATATCGCGGCTTTGCGCAACATCAGGCCGAGCTGCTTGCCACGCATGCCGGCGTGCCCGTCTACAACGGCCTGACCAATGAAGCGCACCCGACGCAAATCCTCGCCGATTTCATGACCATGCGTGAATTCACGCACAAGCATCTGTCCGACATGACGGTCGCCTTCGTCGGCGAGGGGCGGGACAATGTCGCGCTATCCCTGGCGGTGGGCGCCGCCAAGGTCGGCATCGACATGCGTATCGCTTCACCCAAGGAGCTCTGGCCGGACGGCGAGTTCTGCGCCCATGTCAGAACCCTGGCGGAGCGCAGCGGTGGCCGCTTCAGGCTGGACGAAGATGTGAAGAGCTGCGTCGAAGGCGCCGACTTCATCTACACCGATGTCTGGCTCTCCATGGGTGAGGACAAGTCGGCCTGGGCCGAGCGTATCCGCCTGCTGACGCCCTATCGGGTGACGAGCGAGGTGATGTCGGCCAGCGGCAATCCGCACGTGAAATTCATGCATTGCCTGCCGGCGTTCCACGATACCGAGACCGAGGTCGGCGCCTCTGTCTCGCGCGAATTCGGCATCGACTGCATGGAGGTCACCGATCAGGTCTTCGAATCGGGCGCGTCGATCGTGTTCGACCAGGCGGAGAACCGCATGCACACGATCAAGGCGCTGCTCGTCGCCACGATCGGCAATTGAGATGCTGATCGTAGCGGCTCTCGGCGGGAACGCGCTGTTGCGGCGCGGCGAGCCCATGACCGCCGAAAATCAGCGCGGCAATGTCAAGCATGCGGCATCCGCCCTGGCGGCGCTTATCGGCCAGGGCCATTCGCTCGTCATCACGCATGGCAATGGCCCGCAGGTCGGCCTGCTGGCGCTCCAGTCGGCGGCCTCGACCGACGGCGCTTTCCCGCTCGACGTGCTCGGCGCCGAAAGCGCCGGCATGATCGGCTACATGATCGAGCAGGAACTTGCCAACCTTATCAGCCAGAGGCTGTTCGCGACATTGCTGACACAGGTGAAGGTCGACCCGGGCGACCCCGCCTTCGCCCATCCGACAAAACCGATCGGCCCCGTCTATGACGAGGCGACGGCGCGACGGCTCGTGGGCGAGCGCGGTTGGACCGTTGCGCCTGACGGCGACAAATGGCGCCGTGTCGTGCCCTCGCCGCGGCCTCTCGATATCTTGGAAGTGTCGGTGATCTCCTATCTGGTCGAGCAGGGCGTCGTCGTCATCTGCACGGGTGGTGGAGGTGTCCCGGTCATCGCCCGCGACGATGGCAGCATGATTGGCGTCGAAGCCGTCATCGACAAAGACCTGGCAAGCTCGCTTGTGGCGCGTCAATTGAAGGCTGACATGCTGCTGATGCTGACGGATGTCGATGCGGTTTATGCCGGCTTCGGTACGCCGCAGGCCCGCGCGCTCCGGCACGTTGCCACGACAGAGATATCGGGACGGAATTTTCCGGCCGGATCCATGGGGCCGAAGGTGGGTGCCGCGATCGAGTTCGCCGAAGCAACGGGCAAGCCTGCCGCGATCGGCAAGCTCGAAGATGCCCTGGCAATCGTCAGGGGCGAGCGCGGTACCTGGTTGGAAGCCCCGGCCAAGGAACTGCAAAATAGCTGATCGCGGTGTACTTGCGCACCGCGAGTCCGCTATGTTGAACGTGCCCAATGTCGGCGTGCCGAAGGGATCAATGAAGCAGCTCGAGACCGCGGAGACCACCCGCACCCGCCTAGGAACCATCCCTGCGGGGATTTGGGCGTTGGGCTTCGTGTCTCTGCTGATGGACGTCTCTTCGGAGATGATCCACGCCTTGCTGCCAGTCTACCTCGTCACCGTCATGGGAGCGTCGATGGTGATGGTCGGCACCATTGAGGGCATTGCCGAAGCGACGGCCGCCATCACCAAGGTGTTTTCGGGCGCGCTGTCCGATTGGCTGGGAAAACGCAAGCTGCTGGCGGTCATCGGCTACGGCCTCGCCGCTCTCACCAAGCCGGTGTTCCCGCTGGCTTCCTCGATTGGCTGGCTGGTGGCGGCGCGATTTGTCGACCGTGTGGGCAAAGGGATTCGCGGCGCCCCTCGCGATGCCCTGGTTGCGGACATCGCCCCCGCCGACGCGCGCGGCGCGAGTTTCGGGCTTCGCCAGGCACTCGACACGGTTGGGGCGTTTGTCGGGCCGCTGCTGGCGTTCGGCCTCATGTGGCTGACCGCCAATCAGTTTCGGACCGTGTTCTGGGTCGCGGTTGTTCCAGGCCTTCTGGCGGTCGTGCTGCTGGTTACCGCCGTCCGCGAGCCGGCCCGGCCCACGGGGCTGCGCGAAGTGCGCGCTCCCTTGAGCCTGCAGGAGCTCAAGCGCCTGGGTTCGTCCTTCTGGCTGGTTGTCTGCGTGGCCACCGTGTTCACCCTGGCCAGGTTCAGCGAAGCGTTTCTCATCCTGCGCGCGCAGGGCATGGGCCTGCCGATCGGGCTCGTCCCGCTGGTGCTGGTGGTCATGAACGTGGTCTACTCGCTCTCGGCCTATCCGGCCGGCGCGCTATCGGATCGCGTCAATCGCCTGACGATGCTCATTCTCGGCTTCCTGGTCCTGATTGCCGCGGACATCGTGCTGGCGTTCCCTGGAAATCTTGCGGCCGCAGCGCTCGGCGTGGGCCTGTGGGGCCTGCATCTGGGGCTTACGCAGGGCCTCCTGGCAACGCTCGTCGCCGATACGGCCCCGCCGGAACTGCGAGGCACCGCCTTCGGGATGTTCAACCTGTCGACTGGACTTGCCTACTGGCCGCCAGCCTGCTGGCGGGCACGCTCTGGGATTTTTTCGGACCGAGGATGACCTTCCTGGCGGGCGCGGGCTTCACGGCGCTGGCGCTCTTCGGCCTTGGCCTCGTCCGTTGGCTGACGCCGACCCTTGGCCAAGACGCAACGGCCCCCGCGGCGGTCGTCACGCCGACAATCACCGGTTCCGCGGGTTAACGGTTTGACGGGATCAGGCCCGCGCCGGCCAGAAAGGTGCGGATTGCCGTGCGAACCTCCTGCGTCCGCCCGACGAGAAGATGTCCGCCGGTATCGTAGACCACCAGCTTGGCGCTGGGAATCCTGGCCGCCGCGAACTCGGCTGCCGGCAGCGTGTTGAACAGGTCGTCGCGCGCCGAGACGATCAATGTCGGTGCAGCGATTTCAGCCAGCGGCTGTTCATGCAGCTCCGGAGCGCTGTCGATATTGATGCCGGAGAAGCGCAGCGACAATGGTTCAACGCCTCTGACAAAGCTCATCACACGGTCTCTTTCGGCTTGGGGCGCGGCCGTCACCAGCGCCGGCCGAACGCCGAGGAAGCGAATGAGTACCGATGGCGCGATGTTCTCGGCTGCCCACCAGGCGAAATCGCCGCCGGCGTTGACAGCCCAGAACGCAAACCTGTTACCCGGATCCACGTCGACCGAGACCGGACTGGTGGGCGAATAAAGGGCCGGGACGACCAGAATGAGAGCGGCGACCTTGTCCGGGTGCCGAAGGCTCAGCTCGACCGCCGACCGCGCGCCAGCCGAAACGCCGACGACCACCACCGCCTTGGAAACGTTCAGTTTGGTGAGCAGCGCCGCGAGAGCATCGGCCTGAGCGGCCGGAGAAGGGTCTTGCGGAACAGGCGTGCGCAGATAGCCGTAGCGCGACGGCGCGATGATACGGAAGCCCTCCCCCACAAGACCGGAAGCAAGGGCAAGGCCTTGATCAAAGCCGCCGCCGGAGCCGTGGATCGAAAGCAGCGGAATGCCCGCGCCGCTGTCGGCGTATTCAACCGGGCCGATGTCGAGCTTGGCGACCAGACTGCCTCGGCTGACGGTGTCGCGCAAGCGACCAAGCTCGTTCCTGTAAAGCACGAAAGCCACACCGGCCGCGCTCGCCATGGCGATAAGCATGACCAGCAGGAAACCGCCAATTCGACTCATGCAAGGGCTCCATCAGGGCGCATATTGACCTGCCTCGCTCGGACGCAAGTCCATCTATCCAAACTGGCAGCGCGTTGCGTTGTAGACTAGCCCACGGCCGCTACCCCAACGACATAGTTCTTTCCGTAGGCTTCGGCGCATTTCGGGCAGGTCGTATAGAAGAAATAGACGTCGCCCGGTTCCGATTTCCGATCACGCGCCATCTGCAGCATCTCTTCGTGCCACGGCCTTGCCTGGCTGAAGGGGCCTTCTAACACTTTCGTCACGAAGTCCCCGCTCAGCGTCGTCATCTCTTCCTCGGGGACAGATTTCGAAACCGAGAAGAGATGTTCGCTGGTCCAGGGCGAGAGATCGCGGCTGAGAACGATGGACTGGCCATCGGCCGAAGCGCCGGCATCGTCGATGTGCCGATTAACGCGCGTGAAAACGCTGCCCATGTTCACGGGGACATGCATGACGCTGTGCGTCACCGCTCTCACGAACGGCTTGTCACGGAACTGCAGCTCCTGATCGTCCCAACCGCCGGGGTTGAACTTCGGGCAGCAACCGGTCGTATTCACGCTGGTATCGTAGTGTGGCGTCTCGTTCGTTCGCATCGTCGTCTCCTGACCTGAGAGCCCCATCAGACCAGCTGGCGAACCGGTCCTCATTGATTCCGGTCAACGCCGCCAGGGATGCACAATTGACGCGCGTCAAGGCTGGTCGGCCCCAATGCGGCTATGGGAATCGGTCGGATAGTCTGGAGACCACCATGGCCCACAAACAGGTATTGTTCCGCTCGGCGGCGCGCGAAAAAATCCTGCGCGGCGCGACCCAACTCGCCGACGCCGTGCGGGTGACGCTCGGTCCTCGTCCGAAGTCGGTTCTGATCGAGAAAAAATGGGGCGCACCCATCGTTTAGTCGCCAGCGTGCCGCTCCTGACGGAGGCGACCATGACGGAGATACCCGAGCCGGCAAAGGAGCGCGCGCTTGAGCCGGAAATGCCGATGTAGTCAGCGCGAAGGATGGTGAAAGCAGGAAGCGATATCGCACGATCGCGCGGAGAGAAAGGGAGTTCGAGATGGCAAGGAGAACTGCCAAGATCGAGGTCGGCATGGATCTGGCCGTAAGATGTCGCGTCACCGACACCTGGCAGGACGATCTGGGGGACCGGTGGGCAAC
>NZ_RZSB01000169.1:0-9339 GCF_004023285.1 Mesorhizobium sp. M2A.F.Ca.ET.067.02.1.1 | reverse complement strand
GCATCAGCACGGCCACGGCTTCCGACGGCTCGTCGATCTTGACCACCTGGAAGCGGCGGGTGGGCGCCGGGTCCTTCTCGATGTGCTGCTTGTACTCGGCCCAGGTCGTGGCCGCGATGGTGCGCAATTCGCCGCGCGCCAGCGCCGGCTTCAACAGATTGGCTGCATCGCCGGTTCCCGCCGCTCCGCCAGCGCCGATCAGCGTATGCGCCTCGTCGATGAACAGGATGATCGGCACTTCGGAGGCCTGGACCTCGTCGATGACGGCCTTCAGCCGCTTTTCGAACTCGCCCTTGACGCTGGCGCCGGCTTGCATTAGCCCGACATCGAGCATGCGTACGGAGACATTCTGAAGCGTCGGCGGCACGTCGCCCTGGGCGATGCGCAGCGCAAATCCCTCGACCACCGCCGTCTTGCCGACGCCGGCCTCGCCGGTCAGGATCGGGTTGTTTTGCCGGCGTCGCATCAGGATATCGACGATCTGCCTGATTTCCGGATCGCGGCCGACGACCGGATCGATCTTGCCGTCACGGGCGCGCTGGGTGAGGTCGGTGGCGTATTTGGCCAGGGCGGAATCCCCGCCCGGGCCGCGCTTGACCGGTGTCTCCGCGGCGGCCGCGGCGCGAGGTGAGCCGGCTTCGAGCGAGCCTTCCGTGACATCGGCGAAGCGGGAAATGACGCCATCCGCATCGATCTTGTCGAATTCGGCGCTGATCTTCGACACCAAGCCTTCCAGCGCCGGCGTCTTCAGGCAGGCGAGCAGGATATGGGCGCTGCGCACCTCCTCCACCCCGAATTCGAGCGTCGCCAGGTTCCAGCCTTCCTGGATGGCGTGGAAGATGTGGTCTGAGAATTCCTCCACCGAAGTGGCGCCATAGGGCAGCTTGTCGATGGCGCGGGTCATGTCGGCCGTCAGCCGGCTGACATCCAGTCCGGCGTCGGCGATGATCATCTGCACATCCGAGCGCTCCGACAGCACCAGCTGCTGGATGAAATGGGCGAGCTCGACATAGGGATTGCCGCGCAGCTTGGCCGTGTCCGCCGCAGCCTTGAAGGCGCGCACCCCCGTGGCGTTGAGCTTGGCGACCAGTTCCTTACGCTTGAAGCTCTGCGATGACCGGCGCTGTTCCATCGAACCTGCTCCCGCAACCTGCCGACCCATACCCTGCCATATAAGCGGCTGCTTGACAAAGCCGTGCGGCGGATAGGGTCCTTGAATCTATCCGGGCGGCACCGCCCGGTTACACAAGCCTTGCAAACTCGTGGCAACAAACATGGATTGCCGTCCAGACTATGCGAGCCATTTCACATACCGGGTCCGACAATCGCGCAATGGGTTTCGCCGAGAAAGCGGCTGCGTTTAGCTTCCGTTAGTTTTTGCGCAGGTGCTCAATTGTCGTCGCGTGAGGCCGGTGATAACGTTACGTCACATAGGGTCTCAGGGCCGCTGGCTGGGGGTTGGTGTGATTGATCTCGCACTCTGGCTGAATCCTCTGAACGGTGCGAAACCGTCGGGAGAGGACTTGCGCAACGACCCGGCTTTTCATGAGCTGGAGCGCCTGACCGAGCCTCAGGTCAAAGTCGTTCACGACGGCAACAGCAAGCCCACCTCGCAATCCAGTCCGGTGGACTGGACGGCCGTGCTGGAAAAAGCCGAGGAATTGCGTCCGCGCGGCCGGGATCTGCGGCTGCTGGTCATCGTTGCGCGGGCCTTGGCCAACGAGGAAGGGCTGGCCGGCCTCGCCCAGGGCCTGACGCTCATCGCCAAGACCCTCGAACAGTACTGGGACACGATGCACCCTGCGCTGCGGACGGGCGCGCCGCGCGAGGCCGCCTTGCGCCGCATAAATGCGCTGCTCGATCTGCAAAACGGCCAGGAAGGCCTGCTGGCGAACCTCAGGCAGGCGGTATTCTTCTCGCCGCGCGCGATCGGGCCGATCAGTGGCCGGGACCTGGAACAGGCAGCGCTCGACGAACGCGTCATGCTCCAGGAGGCTGCCTCCGGCCTCGGGACCGCCGAAAAGGCGGCGCTGACGAGCGCTCACAACCAGCTGTTGAATCGTGTGCGGACCGGATGCGCGGCGCAGATCGATCAAGCGGCGGACGCGATGACGTCGCTGCTGGCCGACGCGCGTGCCGCGATCGCCGCTCTCGACGCGGTGGATGTCGCGCTCAATGCCCGCATCGAAGGCAGTGGCGCCACCGTCCCGGAATTGAAGAAGTTCCTGCAGCGTTTGCTGACGACGCTGGAGCGGAATTCCAGCGCGGGCGCCCAAGTGGCGAATGGTGCCACGAAAGCCTCCCCACAGCCGGCGCAGCCGGCATCGACGCCCGCCCGAAACGGTCATGGAGCCGAGCCGATGGCAAGTGTGGCAAGCCCAGTCGAAGCGAGCGCCGGCCTGCCGGACCGGATCAACTCGCGCGACGAAGTCGTCAAATGCCTGGACCTCGTCGTCGCCTTCTACGACCGCACCGAGCCGTCCAGCCCCATCCCGCATCTCGCCCGGCGGGTGCGCCGGATGGTGCACATGGATTTCGTGGAACTGATGGAAGATCTCGCCCCGTCGGGGCTGAAGGAATTCCGGCTGCTTGCCGGTGTCCCGGATCCCAAGAAGCCGGCCCAGAAGGATGAAAGGTAACAAGCATGCCAGCAGAGAGCAAAGCGAAGGTCATCGAAAGAAACCGCGCGCCGCGCGTGCAGATCGCCTATGACGTCGAAACCTACGGCAGCCCGACGACGATCGAACTGCCGTTCGTCATGGCCGTGATGGCCGATCTTGCCGGCGCTTCACAGACCAAGGAAGCGTCGAAATCGGTCCTCGACCGCAACTTCGTCGAAACCGACGCCAACCGCTTCCCGAAATTCATGGAAGCGATGGGGCCGCGCGTGAAGGCGCGGGTGAAGAACACGCTCCCGCAGGCCGAGGGCCAGGAGCGGGACGAAGAGCTCGCCATCGACCTCACCTTCTCCAAGATGGGCGACTTCGCGCCGGACAAGATCGCCGAGCAGGTCCCGCAGCTGGCCGAGATCCTGAAGATGCGCCGCCAGCTCGAGGAGCTGCTGGGCTTCATGGACGGCCGCGTCGACGCCGAAAAGCGCATCGCGCAGCTTCTGAACAACGAGCCGCTGCTGAGCAAGATCGCCAGCCAGGCGATGGATGACGGCAAGGGCGAGGAGTAAGTCATGGCCGAACAGCAAAAAACCGCAGCCACCGCCGAGGCGGAAGCCATCGATCTCGGCGAATTCAGCGGGCTCCTTGAAAAGGATTTCAAGGTCAAGAAGGACGACAGCGAGAAGCTGCAGCAGCTGGTGCGCAACCTGGCACTGGCGGCGCAATCGCGCTCCGAGACGACGACCATCTCTTCCAACGCGATCAAGTCGATCAAGTCGCTGATCGCCGGCATCGACAAGATGCTGACGACGCAGGTCAACGAGATCCTGCATGCGCCGGAAGTGCGCGAGATGGAAGGCACGTGGCGCGGCCTCTGGTACCTGATCAACAACACCGAGACCGATACCAAGCTGAAGATCCGGGTGATGAACATCTCCAAGGAGCAGCTGGCCGACACGCTGGAAGACTATGAAGGCCAGATGTGGGACCAGAGCCCGATCTTCAAGAAGGTCTACACGGACGAGTATTCGATGCTGGGCGGCGAGCCTATCGGCTGCATCATCGGCGCCTACGAGTTCTCCAACCACCCGCGCGACGTCGGCCTGCTGCGCAACATCTCGGGCGTCTGCGCCTCGGCGCACACGCCGTTCATCGCTGCCGCCTCGCCGCGGCTGTTCCGCATGGACAGCTGGCAGGAACTGCCGAACCCGCAGGACCTGCAGATGATCGTCAACAACCCGGCCTATGCCTCCTGGCAGTCGCTGCGCGAAAGCGAGGACGCCCGCTATATCGGGCTCACCATGCCGCGCGTGCTGGCGCGCCTGCCCTACGGCTCGGAGACCGTTCCGGTGAAGGGCTTCACCTTCGAGGAAGAGGTGGGCGGCGACCACAACAAATATGTCTGGATGAATGCCGCCTTCCCGATGGGCGTCAACATCAACCGCAGCCACAAGCTCTATGGCTGGGGCACGCAGATCCGCGGCGTCGAGAATGGCGGCACGGTGCTCAACCTGCCGGTGCACGCCTTCCCAACCGACGACGGCTCGATCGCGATGAAATGTCCGACCGAGGTCGCCATCGACGACCGGCGCGAAGCGGAATTGGCCAAACTCGGCCTGATGCCGATCCTGCACCGCAAGAACACCGACCTTGCGGCCTTCATCGGCGCGCATTCGCTGCAGGACGACGAGACGCGCGCCGGACGTCTGGTCGATCCTGACGCGCAGTCGAACGAGCGGCTTTCCGCCAACTTGCCTTACCTGTTCCCGGTCTCGCGCTTCGCGCACTACCTCAAGGCAATCGCGCGCGACAAGATCGGCTCGTTCAAGGAACGCACCGATATGGAGATCTGGTTGACCGAATGGATCAACCGGTACGTGCTGGCCAACCCTGCCTTCGCCGACGACAAGGCGCGCGCCAAGCGCCCGCTTGCCGCGGCCGAGGTGCAGGTCGACAGCGTGGAAGGCCGGCCCGGTTACTACAATGCCCGTTTCTATCTGCGTCCGCACTATCAGTTGGAAGGCATCAACGCCTCGCTCCGGCTGGTGTCGGAACTGCCGTCGGTGAAGGGCTGAACTCGTTAAGCAAAGTCATCTTGTTTCGTAGCGGTGGAGAAAGACAATGCCAGACAGAACCGATGCGCCCTCGACGAAAATCGACGGCTTCCTGAAAGTGCCGGACATCAAGGGCCCGAGCAAACGTGACGGCCATGAAGACGAGATCGAGATCCACGGCGTCGACTACAAGATGATCGCGCCCTACGACCCGAACTCGCTGTCGCGGCGCGGCCGCGTGTCGATGGGAATGATCAAATTCTTCAAGCACTACGACAAGTCGTCGCCCTACCTGAAGAAGGCGCTGTTCGAGAACAAGGCGCTAGACGAGGTGGTGTTCTCGGCACGCCGCACCATCGACGGCGAGACGAGCGACTATCTGGTGGTGACTCTCACCGACGCCTCGATCATGGAATACGATATGCGGCAGGCGCAGGACGAGCCAGACCTGATCGAGGAAGAGGTCAGCTTCGCCTACAAGAAGATCAAGTTCGTCTACGACAAGGACGATGAGATCGAAATGGACGTCTATGTCGGCAAGTGAGGCCAAGCGGCCCGGCGCAAAGGCGCAGCTCGCCGGCAGCTCGCGGGCAAAGCGCGAGGCGGTTCAGCCCTCCCTCTGGGACCGCCTCGTCAACGATTTGCCCGGGCTGACGTCGGAGATCGACGGGCTGCGTCGCCTGCTGGATGAAGAACTCGGCGCCGAGCGCGTCGAGGCTCTTCTTGCCGGCAGCGCGCGGGCCATCGATGCCGATGCCGAGCTTACGGCCGAGCAGAAACGGCGACTGCATAGGCTGATCTTCCAGACCGAGCATCGCGCCGAAATCGAAAGCCGCGGCGTGGTGGTATCGGCGCGCGTGCTGCGCGAAGCCGTCCGGCGCGACATAGAGGCGCTGTTCAACACCGAGCGTTTCGAATCCGTGCCGATGCTGTCCGACGCCGAGCACGAACAGCCCTTGGACGAGTTGCCGTCGCTGGCCGATTTTCCGGAAGTGCGCCGCAGCGTCGTCAATTACGGCGTGCCGTCCTTCTCCGGCCGCTCCTCGCGGGATTTCGACCGCGACACGCTGGCGCGCGAGATCCGCGCGGTGCTCGCCACCTTCGAGCCGCGTCTCAAGGAAAGCGCGACGACCGTCAATGTCACGCTCGGCGACAAAAGCGTCGGCCTCAAGATCGAGATCGACGCCGTGCTGATCATGACGCCGACGCCGGAACGCATGCGGCTGCGCACCACGATCAATCTCGACAACGGCCTGGCGCGAACCGAATTCCGGGAGACCTGAGATGGATCGGGTCTTCGTAGAGTATTACGAAGAGGAACTAACCCATATCCGGGCGCTGGCCGCGGAATTCGCCGACATGCATCCGGCGGTCGCGCGCAACCTTTCCCTCGATACCGTCCCCTGCCCCGACCCCTATGTCGAAAGGCTGCTCGACGGCGTTGCCTTCCTTGCGGCGCGCACGCGGCTCAAGGTCGACGCGGAGCGCTCGCGCTTCTCGCGAGCCGTGCTCGACGTGCTTTACCCGGACCTGGTGACGCCGGCGCCTGCGACGGCGATGGCCGTGCTGAAACCTGGACAGCAAGTGCAGTCGATGATCGCCGGCCATGCCGTCGCGCGCGGCACGCGGCTGGTCTCTGGCCTGCATCCGGGGCTCTCGACGCGCTCGACCTTCACCACCGCGCAGGAGGTCACGCTGTGGCCGGTCGCGATCAATTCGGTGGGCTATTTCCAGGACCGCAGCGCGCTTGCCGCCGCAGGTATCACGCCGGTCGGCGGCGTGCGCGGCGAGGCGGCGTTCCGCATCACGCTGGCGCGGACCGGAAAGGGCAAGCTCAGCGAGTTGTCGCTCGACCGCCTCGACCTCTATTTCGCCGGGCGCGCCAAGGCGCCGCTCATCTTCGACGCGATCTTCGGCGCCTGCTCGGCCGTCGGCGCGCGGGCGGAAGGCAAGACCAATCCGCTCACCGCCCTGCCCGAGCCCGAGATGATCGGCATCCACGACGACGAAGCGCTGATGCCGCGCACCCGCCCGACTTTCGAGGGGTACCGGCTGCTGCGCGAATATTTCATGATCCCGGAGCGCTTCCACTATGTGCGGGTCGCCGGCCTGCAGCCGGTGATCCGCAAGTGCGACGGGGGAATGGAGATCATCTTCCTGTTCCGGCGTCCGGTGCCGGAGCTCGCCGATGTGACGGCGGCCGATTTCGAGCTGTTCGCGACGCCGATCATCAATCTCTTCGAACGCGAATGCAACGTCATCGAGATCGATCCGCGCCGGACGCGCCAGGTGCTGCATGCCGACCGCACCCGGGCGCGCGACTTCGAGATCTTCCGCGTCACCCGGGTTGAGGACGCCGACGCCGAAGGTAGCGAAGCGGTCATTCCAGAACTGTTCAGCCTTGGGCAGAACCGCGGCAGCGGCTGGGTCTATTCCACCGAGCGCCGCCCGCGCCGGGCGACCGAGGACGAGCGGCGCGGAGGCCTGACCCGTACCTCCTATACCGGCGACGATGTCTTCATCGCGGTCTCGCGCCCGGCGGGAAGCCCGGCGAACCGGCCGCTCAAGCGGCTCGACGTGATGGCGCTCTGCACCAATCGCGACCTGCCGATCCTGGACGACACGCCGACGCTGACGCTGGAGACCGCCGATCCGGTGGAAGCGGTGCGGCTGCTCGGCGCGCTGCGGCCGCCGCAGCCGGCGATCCCGGCAGCGTTGCCGGCCGGCGCCGAAGGCGAATCCCGCGCTGACAATCTCGCCTGGCGGCTGGTGGCGCAGCTCTCGCTCAATTTCCTCAGCCTCGCCAAGGAGGGCCGCGGCGTCGACCCGTTGCACGCGCTGCTCGACCTCTACGCCGATCGCGGCGATCCGAGCCTTGCCCGCAACGTGCATTCGATCACCCGCATCGACTCGCGCCCGGTGATCGAGCGGCTGCAGATCGACGGGCCGATGTGTTTCGGCCGCGGCACCGAGGTGACGCTGCATGTCGACCAGTCGGTGCTGGCGGGTCAGAGCACATTGCTGCTTTCGGCCCTGCTGGCGCGGCTGTTCGCCCGCCATGCGGGGATAAATGGTTTCGTGCGGACCCGCACGCGGTTGCTGCAGAAGCAGGAGGATGTGCCATGGCCGATGACGCCCGGCAATCGCTACCTGATCTAGCGCGACCGGCCCCGACCGAAGCGGAGCCGCTGTCGGAGGGATACGACTTCTTCGAGCTGCTGCGCCGGCTGGAGCAGCGGCGCGGCCTATTCGGCCATTCCGGAACCGCGGAGCGCGAGCCGGCAAGGCTCGGCCAGCATGTGCGCCTGAGCTTCTCGGCCAGGGACGTGGTCAAATTCCAGGATGCGGGCGAAAAGGCTACGGCGCGGGTGACCCTCGCCAATCTCGGCCTGCTCGGGCCGGAAGGGCCGATGCCGCTGCATCTGACCCGCTGGGTGCTCGACCGGCTGTCGCAGCGCTGGTTCACCGGAGCCGACGCCGAGCAGACCAGCGACACGACCTTCGTCGACTTCGTCAACATCCTGCAGCACCGCATGATCGCGCTCTACTATCGCGCCTGGGCGGACGCGCATCCGGCGGTGCAGATCGAACGTTCGGTCGGCGGTCGTGTCCGCGCCATGCTGGAAGCCATGGCCGGCATCGGCCTTCCCGGCACGCAGGACCCCGAGCTCGACACGGTTCGGCTGCGCCAGGCCGGATCGCTGGCGAACCAGGTCGACGGCGCGGAGCGGCTGACGCTGTTCCTCGCCACCGCCTTCAAGGTGCCGGTTGAGATCAAGGAATTCGTCGCCGCCTGGATCGCCATTCCGAAGGCGCTGCAGAGCCAAGTCGGCAAGGCCTATGCGGCGCTGGGGCGCGGGGCCACGATCGGCCCGCGCGTCTTCAGCCGGCAGAGCCGCATCGAATTGCGCGTCGGCCCGCTCAGTCTCGACGATTTCAAGTCGTTCCTGCCTGGAGAACGGAGGCTTGTCCTGTTCAAGAAGGCGGTGCGCGACATGATCGGCGAAGCCCTTGATGTCGACCTCAGGATCGTGCTCGCGCGCGACGCCGTGCCGGCGCCGAAGATGGGAACCATTCAGCTCGGTCGAACCTCCTGGCTCTCACGTCCAGCCGAAAAGGGCGACGCCGACGATCTCAGGCTGCGCACCATTGTCGGCTGGCGGCCGGACATGGCGGAGGCAGCCGCATGAGCCTGCTTCTGACCCTGGAACAAGGTCCGCGCTCGCAGCTCGTCAGGCAGAGCCGGCTGGACGAGGGCGAGTTGGTGATCGGCCGCAGCGCCGATGCCGGCTGGCAGATCGACGACCCGGACATGTTCGTCTCACGCGCCCATTGCAAGATAAGCGGCGGCCGCGACGGCTATTTTGTCACCGACACGTCGAGCAGTGGATTGTTCATCGACGACTCCGACAGCCCGCTCGGAACCGGCAGGTCGACCCGCCTGCAAAGCGGCATGCGGCTGCGCATGGGCGACTATGTGCTCCATGTCGAGATCCAGCCGGGCGCCGGCCACACCTCGATCGGCCAGGCGCCGATCGCCAACGCCGCGCCGGCGTGGCCGTCGCCACAGGCGCGGACGCCTGCCAGCATCGGCGGCGACGATTTCTTCTCGGCCAAGGCCGAGGAGGAGCCGCAGCGGCCGCGCCCGGCCGGGCTGCCCGATCCGTTCGAGC
>NZ_RZSB01000168.1:0-9407 GCF_004023285.1 Mesorhizobium sp. M2A.F.Ca.ET.067.02.1.1 | reverse complement strand
GCACGCGAGGCTCCAGCGATTCCAGCTCCGACGGCGGCCGGTCGGCCGCGACCACCACCTGCTTGGCGCTGTCGAGCAGCATGTTGATGAGGTGGCAGAATTCGTGCTGGATCGATTTGCCTTGCAGGAACTGCATGTCGTCGATGATCAGGAGATCGATGTCGCGCAACTGCTCCTTCAGCGTCAGCGCGTTGTTGTCGCGGATCGCGGTGGCGAAGCGCCACATGAAATACTCCGCCGTCAGATAGACGACGCGCGACTTCGGATTGTGCCGCAGCGATTCCGCCGCGATCGCCTGCAAGAGATGCGTCTTGCCGAGCCCGACGGTGGCATGCAGGAAAAGCGGGTTGAAACGCACCGCGCTCGACTGCGATTCCGCCACGGCTCTCGCCGCCGCGAAGGCCACCCTGTTGGACGGTCCCTCGATGAAGGAGGCGAACGTGTAGCGCGGGTCGAGCGGCGACCCCAGAACATTGTGGCGGAACTCCGGTTCCGCGGACGCGCCCTGGCGGGGCGCCGGCGCCCGTTGTTCCACGCGTCCGGCGCTCGCGGTGCCGTTGGCGAGCGCGGTGTGCGTCTGCCTGGTCGTCTTGCGTGCCGGCGCGATTTCCGGCTCGATATGGTTGCGCCCCTGGCGCGTCGCGGTGCGCACGACGATCTCGATCTTGAGGACGTCGGGATCCTCATGCCGCCACAGCTCCGCGATAAGCTCGAGATAGTGGCCGTTGATCCATGACCGCAGGAAGGCGGTCGGCACCGAGATGCGGACAATGCCGCGGGAAGCCTCGGCGACCTTCATGCGACCAAACCAGCTCGAATAGACCTCGGCCCCGAGACGCGCCTTCAACTGGGCCTTGACCCGTTCGAACTTCTGTTCCGCGTCGCTGGATACCGCCACGTCGCCCTCTCCGACAAAAGTTGCTGGAAGTGGGAGATCGCCCGCTATCTCCCTCTCGATGCCGCTTTGCATGATCACAGTTCCTTGTCTTCTCGTACCCTTTTCCCGCCGGGGATGCGCCTCCTGCATCCTTGGTCCGGCGACCTCATTCGCCGCGCTGCCGCTGCCGCCGCCGGCAAACGGTCATCGCAACTCGCGCAAGGGACCAGCCGCCGGCTCCGCACGCCGGCTTCCGACAAAGACAAGGCAATACGCCACCCTCCGGCGAAAACGCCGGCGAGACATCGACCGCCAATGTACAATTACGCCAGTCCCCTACCGCACCGAAGAGACAAACCAAGCCACGCGCGGAATTGCTCCACGTCATGAATTCTGCCATTTTGTGCTGGCCGATTCAGGCTGGGTCAGGGGCTTAGTGCCCGTCCCTTCGATGGATGGACATTACCGAAATCGCTGTGGATAGGGCAAGGCCACATCTAACGGTTTTTTAACGAATCTGGTTACCGAACGGGGCTTGAATTCGGGAGCTGCGACGGCACGTTTTGACAAAGCCATTGTGATTCAAACCCTTTTCCGGCGAATATGAAAAAGACCGCCCGAAACGAAATATTCTGAAATAATTCTCTTGACAGCTACTTCTCCCCCGCGGCCCGGCCGTGCGTTGAACAAGCTGTGGATGACCGTCTGTAAGCACCTGAAAAGAATGCGGAATTTCTGACAGGAGAATTTGGGCAGCTGCCGCGGCAGAGGCGGCAGATATAAGCGGCGCTGTATATGCCGGCAAAACAATACCGGCATTTGAATCGCCTCACAAGTGCAGCTTGCGGGGGAACTTTTTAAGTACTTGCCGGCAAACGAAAAAACCCGGCCTGTGCGGCCGGGTTCCAAATCGATGGAGGATTGAGTCGGTCAGGCCGACAGCGTCTTGACCCGCTGAGCCAGTCGCGAAACCTTGCGGGAAGCCGTGTTCTTGTGGACGACGCCCTTGGTGGCGGCGCGCATCAATTCCGGTTCCGCAGCCTTGAAGGCTTCCACCGCAGCGGCCTTGTCGCCGGCGGCCAGTGCCTCTTCGACCTTGCGGACATAGGTGCGGACGCGCGAGCGGCGGTTCTTGTTGACCGCAGCGCGGCGGGCGATCTTGCGCGTAGCCTTTTTGGCCGAGGAAGTATTGGCCATGATGCCTCTCTTCTGATCTGGTGAACGCCAGCGATGTCGCAGGGCGCAAAAAACAAACGGGCAGCCACGGGCCGCCTCGGTTGGTGCGGCTTATAGTTCAGCTTTTCCGCCTCGTCAACGCCGCTTCGCGGTCTTTTTGGGCCTCGATGTCATGTCCCGCAAAATCGCGGCCACCTGGGCGAAGCGCCTAAAGCGCGTCGCGATCTTTCAGATTCGCTCCATGCGCTTTAGGTTTTGATTTTAAGCATGTCTTTATCCCGAAACCGGTTCCCACTTTCGGGAGACATGCTTTAGCGGTTGGTGAAGTTCGGCTTCCGCTTCTCGACGAAGGCGGCCATGCCTTCTTTCTGGTCGTCGAGCGCAAACAGCGAATGGAAAAGACGGCGCTCGAAGCGCAGCCCCTCGGCCAACGTCGTCTCGTAAGCGCGGTTGACGGCTTCCTTGGTCATTATCACCGACGGCAGCGAGAACTCGGCGATCTTCGCCGCCGCCTTCAGCGTTTCGTCGAGCAGCTCGGCGACCGGGACCACCCGCGACACCAGCCCGCTCCTCTCGGCCTCGGCCGCGTCCATCATCCGCCCGGTCAGGCACATGTCCATCGCCTTGGACTTGCCGACGAATCGGGTCAGCCGCTGTGAGCCGCCCATGCCCGGCATGACGCCGAGCGTGATCTCGGGCTGGCCGAATTTGGCGTTGTCGCCGGCGATGATGAAGTCGCACATCATGGCCAGCTCGCAGCCGCCGCCGAGCGCATAGCCAGCGACCGCCGCGACGATGGGTTTGCGCGTGCGGGTGAATTCCTCCCAGCCGACGAAGAAATCCTGCGTGTAGGCGTCGGCGAAGGACATCGCCTGCATTTCCTTGATGTCGGCGCCGGCGGCGAACGCTTTTTCCGAGCCCGTAAGCACCATCGCGCCGATGGCGGGATCGGCATCGAACGCGCTCGCCGCCGCGACCACCTCCGCAAGCACCTGCGAATTCAGTGCATTGAGCGCCTTGGGCCGGTTCAGCGTGATCAACCCGACCTTGCCGCGTGTTTCCACGAGAATGGTTTCATAGGTCATGGTTCGCTTCCTCCGCGGGGGTGGGATGATCGATACCGTTCCTAGCTTACCGCTGACAGGTCCGGCAATAGAAGGTCGAGCGGCCGCTCTGCACGATGCGTTCGACATGGCCGCGGCAGCCCGGCTTCTGGCACGGCTCCCCCTCGCGATCGTAGACCGCGAAGGAATGCTGGAAATAGCCGAGCGATCCGTCGGCCTGGACATAGTCGCGCAGCGACGAGCCGCCGGCGGCGATCGCATCGGCGATGACCGAGCGGATCGCCTCGGCGAGGCGTTCGCTTTGTCCTTTCGCCTTCTTGGCCGAGCCGGCGATGGTGCCGGCTTCGCGCAGCGGCGAGAGCCCGGCGCGCCACAGTGCTTCCGAGACATATATATTGCCGAGCCCGGCGATCAGGCGCTGGTCGAGCAGCGCCGCCTTGAGCGGCGATCTGCGATCCTTCAGCAGCGAGGCGAGCAGGGGGCCGTCGAGCGCGTTGCCGGTTGGCTCGATGCCGAGTCCCGCCAGCATCGGATGGGTGTCCGGCGCGCCTTCGGCAAACAGCATGAAGCCGAAGCGGCGCGGGTCGTTGAAGATAACGCTGGACCGCGCGCCATTCGGCGAGGTGACGTCGAACACGACATGGTCGTGCGCGGCGATCTTCGAGCGCTCCTGATGGAAGGAGCCGGGGATGTCGCTGCTCCCGGCGGTTTCGATCCGGAACGACCCCGACATGCCGAGGTGGCAGATCAGCACCGGACCATCTTCGACATGCATCGTCAGGTATTTGGCGCGCCGGCCAAGCGCCGTCACGGTCTTGCCTGTCAGCCGCTCCGAAAAGCGCTCGGGAAAAGGAAAGCGAAGGTCGGGCCTGCGCGCTTCGACCTTGACCAGCCGCGCCCCTTCCAGGACCGGCTGCAGTCCGCGCCGGACGGTTTCGACTTCAGGCAGTTCAGGCATGGCCGCCTATCGCTGCAAGGAATGATGTCCCATGGCGTCCGGCTGCCAGGCCAAGGTGATCCGCAACGGTTTCGCCGATATCGGCGAAGGTTGGCCTCAGCCCGATGTCGCCGCCCTTCAGCCCCGGCCCGATGCCGATCACCGGAACGCGCTCACGCGTATGGTCAGTGCCGCGCCAGGTCGGGTCGTTGCCATGGTCGGCTGTGAGGATGAGAAGGTCGCCCGGCCTGATGCGCGACAGCG
The DNA here is from genome assembly GCF_004023285.1 of Mesorhizobium sp. M2A.F.Ca.ET.067.02.1.1. Taxonomy (NCBI): domain Bacteria; kingdom Pseudomonadati; phylum Pseudomonadota; class Alphaproteobacteria; order Hyphomicrobiales; family Phyllobacteriaceae; genus Mesorhizobium; species Mesorhizobium sp. M2A.F.Ca.ET.067.02.1.1. The sequence goes on along the minus strand of NZ_RZSB01000168.1, from coordinate 5,089 downwards.
CCTCGGGCAGCCGGCGGTCGAAGGCTTCGAGCGCGGCCGCGTAGCCGGCGACATCGCGCCGGTGACCGAACTCGGTGTCGAAGTCGACGAAATTGGCAAAGACCAGGTCGCCGTCGCCGGCATCGTCCATGGCGCCGAGCGCCTTGTCGAACATCGCCATGTTGCCGCCGGCCTTGCGCACCTGCGAGATGCCGCGATGGGCGAAGATATCGCCGATCTTGCCGACGGCGATGACCTTGCTGCCGCGCTCCGTCAGCCGGTCGAGCAGGGTCGGCTCAGGCGGCGGCACCGCATAGTCGCGGCGGTTGTGGGTGCGCTGGAACGTGGCGGGCGTCTCGCCCACGAAAGGCCGCGCGATCACGCGCCCGATCTTCAAGCGATCGACGAGCCGGCGCACCTTGAGGCAAAGCTCATAAAGCCGCTCCAGGCCGAAATGCGTTTCATGCGCGGCGATCTGCAACACGGAGTCCACCGACGTGTAGCAGATCGGTCTGCCGGTGCGGATATGCTCTTCGCCGAGCCGCTCGATGATCTCGGTTCCCGGCGCATGGCAATTGCCGAGGATACCCGGCACCTTGCCTTCGCGGATGATCGCGTCGGTCAGCTCGGCCGGGAAGGCAGGCACCGTGTCGGGAAAATAGCCCCAGTCGAAGCGCACGGGCAGTCCTGCGATCTCCCAATGGCCCGACGGCGTGTCCTTGCCGCTTGACACCTCCTGGGCGGCGCCGTGGAAGGCCGAGGCGATCAGCGGCGTGTCGGCGTCGAGCTGCAGTCCGGTTGCCGTCCGTGCCGCCAGGCCAAGCCCGAGCGACATCATGTTGGGCACGGTGAGCGGTCCTTTGCGTAGACCTTCCCGGTCGGCGCGGCCTTCGGCGCAGGCCTTGAAGATATGTCCGAACGTGTCGGCGCCGGCATCGCCATAGCGTTCGGCGTCGGCCGCGCCGCCGATGCCGAAAGAATCGAGAACGAACAGGAACGCGCGCGCCATGGGTGTCATTGTTGTCAGTCCTGGTCGCCAGACATAAGGTTCCCCGGCGGCGTTGGCAAATCGGAAACAAACCGCAACCGCTTCGCGCCATAGTTGCGACGAGGCGTGGATATGGCGGGAGCAAGGCAAGCATGGCGAGGCGCGGCAAGACCGCGGCAAGGCAGGCCGTGAAAATGTGCGCGGCCGCTCTCTTGGCGTCCGGCGCCGCCGCATGGCCGGCACACGCCGCCTGGCGTGACGACATCGGCACGTTCCGTATCGGCATCGTTGCCAAGCCGGGCGGCGGCAACACCGTCCCCGGGCTTGCGCGTCTGACGGAAGCCTATGCCAACGCGCTCGGCATGAAGGTCGAGTTCGTCGTTGCGCGTGACTATGCGGCGCTGATCGAGGCGCAGGCGAGCGGGCGCGTGCAATACGCGGTCTATTCGGCGCTTGCCTATGCCACGGCCTCGGAGCGCTGCGGCTGTGTCGAGCCACTGGTGGCGCCGGTCGACGCCGACGGCGCCGTCGGCATCCGCTCCGTCCTGGTGACGCGCGACGGCAGGCTTCAGGATCTTGCCGCCATGGCTTCGCATCGGATCGCGATTGCGCCGGCCGATAATGTCGGCGGCGCGCTGCTGCCGCTGGCGGCCCTTTCCGCCGCAGGGGTCAAGATTGCGCGGGATTCGCCGTTCCTGGCACGCGCGGCGTCGGCCACGGCGGCCGAGACGATGTTGAGCGTCGGCGATGCGGATGGCTTGTTCGGCTGGGAGCCGGCCGATGCCGACGGCCAAGCCGCCCATTCCGGCGGCACGGTCGAGCGGCTGGAGGCTGCCGGCATCCCTGAGGCGTCGCTTAGGGTGTTATGGACCTCCGACCTGTTGCGCTACGGGCCGCATGCGGTCCGCAGCGATCTCGATCCAGAGACGAAACGACGGCTGACCGTCTTCCTGACCAATCTCAAATCACAGACGCCCGATGTGTACGACCTCCTGGAGAGGGCGCATACCGGCGGCTTCGTGCCGGCGACGTCCAAGGATTACGCCATGGCGATGGGCATTGTGCGGCAGGCATTGGATGGCCGCTAATGACCGTCAGCAGTCGCTGCAAGGGATCATCGGAACCCGGCGAGGCCTGAGATAATAAGTCTCGCTCATGTTTATGTTGCTGAAGGTCGACAGCAATCCAAACGATTTCGCTTTTTCATCGGTCGCGCTCCAGGCGATGACCGGTGTATAGCCGAGATCGCTTTCCACACGGATTAGGAAAGTGTTGCGGATTTTCAGCGTCGAGGGGACAGTCGTGGTGTCGCCGGGCTTGGCATCGGCGCTGTAGGTGCTGCCAACCAGCTTGCGCGACCACACTACCTTCACTGTCGGCGATGCCTGGTCCGACATCTGTATGGCGGTGATGATGATTTTCGGATCCGAGCGGTTGTAGGGCAGAAGCGTCGTGCTGCCGATCTTCATGATGGCATCGAGGTTCGCCTTCACGACCGCCGTCTGCTGCGTGACGAGATCCGCCACCATGCTGCCGATGCGGCTAACCTTCTTGCTGGTCTCAATGGCCTGGGAGGCTTCCATCGTGATGAAATACATTATGAGCAGCACCGGCACGATGAGCGCAAACTCGATCGCCGCGACGCCGCGCCGATCGCGGCCAAACCGGCTGGCTCGCGCCACGATGGCCGAAATCCCCCAATGTGCCCCCGCACGGTACATCCTATCCTCCAGATCGCCGCAGTCTCAGTCGTCCACCAGTCTCAGTTGTCGTCGAACGGTTCGTTCTGCCAGGTTACGGACGCGAAATGAAGCGTGGTCCCATCAGTGAAATTCTGCATCTGTTTGGCCAGGAGATCAGTCATCACCGGCCATTTGTAGAACACCCGCAGCATGTTGATCGATTCGGCCAGCCCGGGCGATGTCGTGAAGGTCTTGTCGCTTCCGCTTTGCGTCAGCACGATTTGGTTGCCATTTATTCTGTAGCCCGCCGTAGCTGCGTCGGCGAAGCTCGGATATTCACGCAGGTCCACCAGCAATCCCGGGCAGTCCTTGGCCACCATGATCTCCAGCCTGCTGCAGATCAGCTGCTTGATGGAGGCTTCGGTGACGTTCGACCTCTGCAACTGCCCGGTCCGCAACTGGCGGGCGACATCGTCGGTGACGTTGGCCATCACCTCCTGGCCGGCAAAGGAGATGCAGCTCTCGAGGATAGCGAAGACGAGAAGCGCGAACGGGATGGCAAGCATCGCAAATTCCATTGCCGTGCTGCCGCGTCTGTCGCTGAAGAAGCCGGGGCGGGGTTTGCCGCGCGCCGAACTGTCCATCCCGTTGCCGGATGTGGCATCCTTGCTCATTTGCCTTCCTGCCGATCCCCTTGCGGTACCGGCGGCAAGGTAGCGAAAACCCATTGAGGTCCAGTTTGGATGATCGTTAAATTCGCCGGGCAGGCTTTAAGCTGTCTTTAACGCCTGCTCAGACGCTTTTCTTCGGGCTTAGTGCGCGGCGCTCATTTCGGTTTCGGAAACCTTCTCGGCCTCGGTCTTGTAGGCGCTCTCGCAATACGGCGTGCAAGACATGGTCTGGACTTCGGCACGCCTGTAGATGCGTACCGAGGAAGCGGCCTGCCGCACGACGGTCACCTGTTCATCGATGATCGGGCTGCCGTCGGAGTCGAGCACGACCAGATTGGTGACGCCAAAACCTTTGCCGGTGAGAACGATGGTCGAGGCGTCCTGCACCGAGGCATCGGCGATGGCGGGGTTGCCGATGACGACGGTGTCGGCCGCACGGGACAATTTGACGATCTTTGCCTGGTTCATGGTCACTTCGACACCCCCGCCGGCCCTGGCCGGCATCACCAAGGCTGCAGCCGCCAGCAGCGCGGCGACTGGAAACAGCGATCTCGACAACCTCATTGAACAGCTCCCGGCAGGCGGATTCTTCAACGGAACATGAACGAGATTGGTGAAGCAACGGTTAAACCGGACCTGGCCGCGATTAAGGACTTTGCCTCGCCCGTCCACGCGCTGACGGCGCTTCCTGTTTTAGTAACATTGCACAAGCGTCGGTTTGCGCCGCTTTGCTCGGTCCTCGAGCCGGCTGACAATGTTTAGGCCGCGGTTAACCACGCAGTGCGTTCGCCCCCGGAAAGGAATCGGTAAGGCTGTTTATTAAGCCGATCGAAACGGCTTCTCCCTAGATTTGCAGCATCCGATCAACCGCAAGAGAAGTTGACGGAAGTGCTGTAACACGTGGAGTAGGAGCTCTCGCATGTCTAATCTCATTGCACGTTTCGTGAAAGACGAATCCGGCGCGACCGCCATCGAATACGGTCTGATCGCCGCTCTCATCGCGCTCGCCATCATGGTCGGCGCCACCTCGCTTGGCACCGCGCTGAATGCCAAGTTCGATGCGATCGCCACGGCTGTCAACGACGCCCCGAACTAATAAGCCGAGGGACGGCGAAGCCATTCTGACACAAGGGCTGCCTCGCGGCGGCCCTTGTTCGTTGCAGCATCCGGCCACCCTACTCACCGATCGTTAATGCCCCGTGCCTTAGATTGCGCGCGGTATTGTCTCACGGCACCTGTTTCATGCTCGAAGCCATAATCTTCGTCGTCTTCCCGTTCTGCATGCTGTTCGCTGCGATCTCCGACACGTTGTCGATGACGATCGCCAACCGCGTTCCCGTGCTGTTGGTGGCCACATTCGCGCTTGTCGCGCCGCTCACCGGGATGGACTGGGCGACCTATGGCTGGCACTTCGCCGCCGGCGCCCTCGTGCTTGCCACGACATTCGGCCTCTTTGCGCTCGGCGGCATGGGCGGCGGCGACGCCAAGCTTCTGGCCGCGAGCGCTCTGTGGATGGGCCTCAACATCGATTTGATCGGCTATCTGGTGACGTCGGCTTTCCTCGGGGGCCTGCTGACCATCGCAATCCTCGCCTACCGTACATCGCCGCTGGCCGCCTATACCGGCCACAGCCGGTTCCTGCGCCACTTCGCCGACGAGAAAGTGGGCATTCCCTATGGCGTCGCGCTTGGCGCCGGTGGACTGATCACGTTCCCGGATTCGCCGCTGATGGTCTGGGCGCTGCAGAGGCTCACGGCATAGGTTTGGCG
>NZ_RZSB01000167.1:0-9410 GCF_004023285.1 Mesorhizobium sp. M2A.F.Ca.ET.067.02.1.1 | reverse complement strand
CCTATGTCGTCGGCGGCACGTCGGCCACCGGCCGCATGTACGGCTACGGCTCGGTGCTGACCCATGTCTCGCTGGTGCAGGCGGACCGCAACACGCCGGGCTACATGCGCTCACCGCCTGAGACGCCTTATGTTTACGCGCTTGAAAACGCTATGGACGAGATGGCAGTGGCGCTTGGCATGGATCCGGTCCAATTCCGTCGGATCAATGAACCGAAGGCGGAGCCGATTGGCAAGAAGCCGTTCTCCAGCCGTTCGCTGATCCAGTGCTACGACCAGGCTGCGGAGGCCTTCGGCTGGGCCAAGCGCGATCCGAAGGTCGGCGCGATGCGCGACGGGGACTGGCTGGTCGGCATGGGTTGCGCAACGGCGATTTACCCCACTGCCGTCGCGCCATGCGCGGCGCGCGTGCGCCTGACGGTCGACGGCGATGTGCGGCTGCAATGCGGTTCGCACGAGATCGGCACAGGCGTTCGCACGGTGGCCGGCCAGATGGCGTCGGAGCGTCTCGGCGTGAGCATCGATAGGATCAGCGTCGAAATGGGCGACAGCAGCCTGCCTCCGGCTCCGGTCTCGGGCGGGTCGATCTCCACGGCAAGTGTTTGCTCGGCGGTGCTCATGGCCTGCGACGCTATCCGCACCAAGCTCTACGCCGCAGCGACCGCGGAAGGCGGTCCGCTGGCCAGCTCCCATAATGAGAAATTCGAGCTTGCCGACGGCAAGATCGTGGCGAAGAGCGGCGCCTCGGCCAAGGTCGGGGATGTCCTGAAAGCCATGCAGGTCGGCGCGATCGAGGAATATGCCGAGTTCGCCCCCAAGGGCGCGACGCCGGAGGCGCTGAAGAAGCTCTATGCCGGAAAGCCGGAGTTCCATGGCGGCGAGCAGGACGAGGATTCGGTGAAATACGCCTTCGGCGCCGAGTTCGTCGAAGTCCGCATCAACCGCTATACCAGGGAAGTCCGCGTGCCGCGCATCGTCGACGCCTTTGCCGCCGGCCGCATCATGAACACCCGCACGGCGCGCAGCCAGTTGATGGGCGGCATGATCTGGGGCATCGGTCAGGCGTTGCATGAGGCGACCGAGGTCGACAGGCGCTACGCGCGCTATGTGAATCGCGACCTGCAAGACTACCTTGTGCCCGTCAATGCCGACATCAAGGACCTGCAGGTGATCCTGGTGCCGGAGGTCGACCATGCGGTCAATCCCGCCGGCGTGAAAGGCCTCGGCGAGCTCGGCAATGTCGGCACGGCCGCTGCCGTCGCCAGCGCGGTCTATCACGCCACCGGCAAGCGTATCCGCGACCTGCCGATCAGGATCGAGCAACTGCTCGTCTAACAGTCCTGCTACTCCTTCGGACGGGCAAGGCGCTCAGCCGTGCGTCCAGCTCCCGAAGATGATCCTCGGCACGCGGACTTGGTCGGCATTAGCGCCTGGAGAGGCAACATAGGCGACGCCCCCGGCAGTTGGCGCTATAGGCGTTGTCCCGCACCTTCGGTCCAAGCGCCATTCTTCCTTTGCCGGTGCGGGCATCGGCGGAAATGCCGATGTCCTGGCCGGGCGATAAGAGTACGATGTCACTCGCCGGCAGGCACGCCGGCATAGTTTTTGGTCTTGAAGAGCCCGGCCAGATGAGCGGCATTGGAAGCCGCCATCTTGATCATGCTGACGACTTTCTCCGGTGTCCCGGGAAGATCGACGAAGTTGACGTCGCCCATCGCTTCTCCAACCCAGTAAACGCCGCCATTGGCGGGAACGGTGAAGCCGACATCGTTGAGCGCCTGATAGCACTCGGCATGGCAGTGATGGGCGCCATCCTCATTGCCGACGATCGCCACCAACGCGACCTTGCCTGCCGCCGGCATGCGTCCGCTGTCGTCGGTCTCGGACAGGAATGCGTCCATCCGCTCCATCACGCGCTTGGCAACGGACGACGGCTGCCCCATCCAGATTGGCAGGCCAAGGATGAAGATGTCGGCGGCCAGGATCTTTTCCCGCAGCTTCGGCCAGTCGTCGGCTTCGCCCAGGTCGGAGAGCACGCCGGGCTTGATATTGTGGGCGAGCGCACGTGCCGTTTCGCATCCGACGTCATGTGCCGCCAAAGCGTTGGTCAACTCGGCAAGCATTCGATCGGTCGAGGACTCGTCATCGTCCCGAGGAATCTTGAGTGTGCAATTCAAGGCAAAAGCGGTGAGCGGCATCGAATGTTCCCGGCTGAATATGATGACCAACGCGAAGGGCAGCCACTGGTTGCCTCTTTCTGCGCAACAGCCAGCCGGAAAGAGTCAGGTGTTTTCATTGGCAAGGTGGGCGTGGCCAGAATGCCGTCGCGACCTCACGCGCCTCAAGCGCCAGTTCGGTTCCGGCTAACGGAGCCGAATGTTGCGGTTAGGCTGTTGAAGATAGTAACGAAAGAACATCGCATTGAAAAACAAAGGTTTAGGTGCAGATACGCACAACCTTAAGTCGCTGGTGCCAGAGGCGGAATCTAAGTGAAAAAAATCCTCGTTTGCTTTCAGATGCGTAGGGAAGGTCAGCCGCAGTTGCTACCAACAGAAATGGATAGGTTCGGTTCCCCAATAGAACCTGTGCGTCCCTTGCCACTGTATCTCGGATGGCGCGGTGATCGAGCCTCAGGGTTCGCTACGCGGAGGCAGCGTATCGGAGATTGAAACCGTCATCATCTTGGGACTGGCGGAGTGAGCATCTTCAATCTTAGGCGATATTCGAAAGTCATGCGCAAGGAATGTCAGCCTTGCGCCTCATCTCAGGCGTAGAGTCAAGCTCCGTCGTTGCCTGAAAACAGATCGCGTGCTTTGCCTCTATGGAGGCAGGAGCGAATTCTCTCAAGCCATGTCACGTCGATAAATCATCAACTCGTTCTCGCCTTCCTGTACGGTCCGTCCCCACTGATTGCAAACGACGAACCGCAGACGAACAATCGCGCGGGCCGGATTGCGAGTGGCCCGCTTTTCCGCGACCGTCACCTCGGCTTTGATGATGTCGCCGGCGAGCACCGGGGCTGAAAACCTCCAGCTCCAGCCGAGCGAGGCCACGGCTCGGAACCGGGCGACGGCATTGTTCTTCAGACCATCGACAAGGGACAGCACAAGCAGACCATGCGCTACACGCGCCGGGAAGCCGTGCCGATGTGCCGCCTCGTCGCTCATATGGATTTCGAACCGGTCACCGGTCATTTCCGCGAACGCTTCTATGATGGCCGCGGTCACTTCTGTGGAAGGCGTTTCGAAATGGTCGCCGATCTCCACGCCCTCGTAGCTCAACCCGAGGCCTGTGAGCGGTTTCCCTCGGACGTCGACACTCATGCCGGCACCGGCGCGTCTTCCCGCAACAGCCCGTTCTTCTTCAGGTCTTGCCAGAACTCGCCGGGGATCGGGTAACTGAACCAGGCAAGGTTCTGCTCGAGTTGCTGGACGGTGCGAGTGCCGGCGCAGAAGGACGGGATGGCCGGATGCGCCACCACGAACTGCAAGGCGGCGGCCGGCAGCGGCACGCCATGCGCGCGGCAGACCTCCTCGATCTTCGCCACTTTCTCCATGACGGGCTTTGGCGCCGGTGAATAATTGTACTTGGCGCCGGGAACGGCGCCCGTGGCCAGGATGCCGGAATTGAAGCCCCCGCCGACCAGCACCGCCGCGCCGCGCTCGACGCAAAGCGGCAGGAACTCGTCGAGGGCTTCCTGTTCGAGCAGCGTATAGCGGCCCGCCAGCAGGAAGCAGTCGAAGTCGCGCTGCTTCAGCGCCTCGTGGCAAACCTGCCATTCGTTGACCCCAACGCCGATCGCCTTCACGACGCCTTCGGAGCGCAGTTTCTCCAATGCCCGCCAGCAGCCATTCATCGCCTGCCGGAAAACTTCCGGCTGCTCGTCGCCACGGGTGAACCGATCGATGTCATGGATGAACAGCATGTCGATGTGTTCAAGCGCCAGGCGCTGCAGCGAATCCTCGAACGACCGCATTGTGCCGTCGTAGGAGTAATCGAAATTCATGGTGTTCGGCGCGGCGTTTGACCACGGCGCGAAGTCGATCTCGGAGCGCTTCGCGGGCTTCAGCACCCGGCCCACCTTGCTGGCGAGGACGAACTCGTGGCGCTTCTTCCAGCGCAGCGAATGCCCGGCCCGCAGTTCCGAGAGGCCGTGGCCGTACATCGGCGCCGTGTCGTAGAAGCGTATGCCCGCGTCCCATGCGGTCTGAATCATGGCATCCGCAGTCTGCTCGTCTATGGGATGAAGGAAATTGCCGATGGGAGCGGTTCCGAACGCGAAGGCCGTGACGTTGAGGCCGGACCGGCCGAATACGCGCTTGTCAGATGGATTCATGATATCCTCCATTAGTAACCATCTGGTTATTTCTAGTTAAGTTCGACCGAAGCCGCAAGCACTTGTAACGGCAACGCATGGCGATGCGAAGTCCGCCGCTTGACGCCGCCGACGATTCCAGCGTAGGAGTAACTAGATAGTTACATAGGGAGGTCGGCCGTGCCGCTGAGCGAAACGCAGCAGCAGGTGCGCGAGATGGCGCGCCAGTTTGCCGAGGATGTCATTCGTCCAGTTGCCGAGGCGCTTGATCGGGATGAGCGCTTTCCTGGCGAGATATATGAGCAGATGGGCGAGCTCGGTCTCTTCGGTATCGGCGTTCCGGAGGCCATGGGCGGTCCCGGCTTCGACACGCTTACCTATGCGCTGGTGATGGAAGAGCTGTCGCGCGGCTATGCGTCCGTCGCCGATCAATGCGGCCTCGTCGAGCTGATCAGCACCTTGCTTGTCCAGCATGGCAGCGAGGCGCAGCGGCAGCAGTGGCTGGGTCCGGCCATGCGCGCCGAGAAGAAGGCTGCCTACTGCATCACCGAGCCTGAAGCCGGGACCGATGTTTCCGGGATACGCACCACCGCGACGCGCGACGGGGACGGATGGCGGCTGAACGGCGGCAAGATCTGGATCCACAACGCGCCGGTCGCCGACGTCGGTTTCGTGCTGGCGCGCACCGACAAGGATGCGGGCCATCGCGGCATGTCGATCTTCATCGTCGACCTGCACGCCAAGGGAATAGAGCGCGGTCCGAAGGAACATAAGATGGGTCAGCGGGCCAGCCAGGTCGGCGCGCTCAATTTCAACGATGTCGTCCTGGGTCCCGAAGCGCTGCTGGGCGAAGAAGGTCGCGGTTTCCACATGATGATGAGCGTGCTGGACAAGGGGCGTGTCGGCATCGCCTCGCTGGCCGTCGGCATAGCGCAGGCCGGGCTCGAGGCAGCGGTCGACTATGCCCAGCAGCGGCGTCAGTTCGGCAAGCCGATTGCCGATTTCCAGGGCGTGCAGTGGCTGCTTGCCGACATGGCGAAGGACATCGAGGCGGCCCGTCTGCTCGTGCGCAGCGCCGCCGAGAAGATCGATGCGGGGGAGAATGCAACCAAGGCCTGCTCGATCGCAAAATGTTTCGCGGGAGACATAGCCGTGGCGCGCACCGCCGATGCCGTGCAGGTCTTCGGCGGCTCCGGCTACATACGCGGCTTCGAGGTCGAGCGCCTCTATCGGGATGCCAAGATCACCCAGATCTATGAAGGCACCAACCAGATCCAGCGCATGATCATCGCCCGCGAGCTCCTCAAGCATGGAGCCCGGGCGTGAGTGCCGGATCGCGTCATGCAGCCTTCGTCACGGGATCGAGCCGCGGCATCGGGCTTGCGACGGCATTGGAGCTCGCCCGGCGCGGATTCGGCGTGGCGCTCAACGGTCCGTCCGATGACGAGGAATTGAAAGCCGCCGAAGCCGCCGTCGCTGCGCTCGGCCGCCCGGTCGCGCGTGTCGCGGGCGACGTTGCCGATCTCGGCGGCCACGAAAGCATGCTCGAAGCCGCCGAGGCCGCCATCGGTCCCCTGTCGACGCTGATCAACAATGCCGGCGTGTCGGTCATTTCTCGCGGCGACCCGCTCGACGTGACGGAGGAGAGCTACGACCGCTGCCAGGCAATCAACACCAAGGCGCAGTTCTTCCTGTCGCAGCGTTGGGCCAGGCGGCTGCTTGCCCGCGAGCGCGATGACGGCCGCTTCTACAGCCTGATCAACGTCTCTTCCTCCAATGCCACGGCGGTGGCGGAGCCGCGCGCCGAATATTGCGTGTCCAAGGCCGGGTCCGCGATGGTCAGCCAGGTCTTCGCCGTCCGCCTTGGTCGCGAGAACATCGCTGTCTTCGACATCAGGCCTGGCCTGATCGAAACGGCCATGACCAAGGCGGTCAGCGAGACTTATCAGCGCCGCATCGACGAGGAGGGGCTGACATTGATCCGCCGCCTCGGCAAGCCGGAAGATGTCGGTCGCGTCATGGCGACGCTCGCCACGGGCGAGCTGCCCTATACGACCGGCCATGTCATTGCCGTCGACGCGGGCATGCTGGTGCCGCGGTTCTGACTGCGGCGTATCGTCAGGGAGAACGCCATGATCATCCAACTGCCGGATAACACGGGCAGACTTTCCGACTACCGGCTTCAAGGCAAGACGATTCCGGCCGCGCGATTGCCCTCTGATGCGCCACGTACCGTGCTGTCGGCGGCCCATGTTGTGGCGGATCCTTTCAGCTTCAACGATCCCGGCGGTCCCGCCGCCATCGACTGGAAGGCCACGATGGCATTCAGGTGCCATCTTCACGGCCTCGGCCTCGGCATCGCCGAGGCGATGGACACCGCGCAGCGTGGCATGGGCCTCGATTGGCCTTCGGCCTTGGAGCTGATCCGCAGGACCAGGAGCGAGCTGCCCGACGCGCTCGTCTTCAACGGCGCCGGCACCGATCAGCTCGGACCGGCCGATGCACGCACGCTCGACGATGTTCGCCGAGCCTATTTCGAGCAGCTCGAGGCCATCCAGAAGGTCGGCGGCAGATTGATCGTCATGGCCAGCCGGGCATTGGCGGCCGTGGCGCGTTCGCCCGAGGATTATGTTTCGATCTATGGCGATGTGCTCGCGCGCTGCGACAGGCCGGTGATCCTGCACTGGCTGGGAGAGATGTTCGATCCGGCCCTCAAGGGTTATTGGGGAGCCGCCCGCTTCGAGGACGCGCTCGAGACGGTCTTGGCGATCATCGGAAACAACACCGCTAGGGTCGACGGCATCAAGATTTCCCTCCTCGACAAGGAGAAGGAGATCGCGATGCGCCGCCGTCTGCCCGCCGGCGTGAAGATGTATACCGGCGACGACTTCAATTATCCGGAGCTGATCGCGGGTGACGAACAGGGGTTCTCGCACGCTCTGCTTGGTATCTTCGATCCCTTGGCGCCGGCCGCCGCCTACGCCATCGATCGGCTCGGCCGGGGCGATAGCCAGGGGTTCCACGCCGCGCTGGATCCTACCGTGCCGCTCGCGCGCCTGATCTTTCGAGCGCCCACCCAATACTACAAGACGGGGGTCGTGTTCCTCGCCTGGCTGAACGGGTTCCAGGATCATTTCGTCATGCTCGGGGGCGCCCAGTCGATGCGGCCGCTGCCCTATTTCGTGGAAGTGTTCAAGCTGGCCGACGGCTGCGGCCTCCTGGCGGATCCCGAGCTGGCGGCCGCACGCATGCGCAAGCTGCTTGCCCTTTATGGGCTCTGACCGGAAACATGCGCGACTTCACGGCGAACCATTCCGCGCTGGCGCTCAATACGGCGACGCTCGGCCATAATCTGGACGGGCACGGCGCGGGCTGGCCTATCGAGCGTGTGCTTGATGCCTGCGCTGAGCGCGGCATACCCGGCATTGTCTTCTGGCGTCGCGAAATCGGCGACCGCGCCGTCGAGATCGGCGAGCGGGTTCGCGCGGCCGGCCTGAGTGTCGTCGGACTGTGCCGCGCGCCTTACCTCACCGGCCCGCTTGCGCTGCCCGGCCGCGCGGCGATCATGGACGATTTCCGCGCCGCGATCGACATGGCCGCCGGTCTCGGCGCGCCTGTTCTGACCATCGTTTGCGGTGGGGTCGAGCCGGGAACGAAAGGCATCGGCGAAAGCCTCAAGCTGGTCGCTGACCGTGTCGCCGAAGCTGCAGCCTACGCGGCGGCCAGCAACGTTCGCCTGGCTCTGGAGCCGCTGCATCCGGTTTATGGTGGCGACCGCTCCTGCCTGGTGACGATGCGCGACGCGGTCGATCTTTGCCTTGCCATTGATGCGCCCAACGTTGGCGTCGCGGTCGACGTCTACCACGTCTGGTGGGATCGCGCGCTCGCCGGCGAATTGCTGCGGGCCGGGCCGAAACGCATTTTTGGCTATCACCTGTGCGATTGGCTGGCTCAGACACGCGACGTGCTGCTCGACCGCGGCATGATGGGAGAGGGCGTGGCCGACCTGAAGGCGATCCGCGCGGCGGTGGAAGCGGCCGGCTACGACGGGCCGTGCGAGGTGGAGGTGTTCTCGGCGCAGAACTGGTGGAAGCGTGAACCCGGGGACGTGCTGGACACTTGCGTGGAGCGTTTCCGATCCGTTTGTTGAAGACAGAAGCTGGACAGCGGGGCATCGCTCGCAACCGTACGGATATGCCACGTTCGAGGGCTGTTGAGTGGTCAACCGCCGCCCTGCGAAACAGATTTCTACTGCGTTCAGATCGGGCTCGAGATCAATCTCTCGACCGGAGGCCCTTTTCCCGGAAGGCAGCCAGGCCCGCCCGTAGGTCGTCGCTGCCGGCGGCGATACGTCCGGCAAACGCATCCAGGACACGCTCCCGTTCCTCGCCTTCGGCAGCGTTGATTAGCATCTTGGCGAGCTCCGTGGCGGTAGCGGACCGGCCTGCGACGATAGCGGCAAGTTGTTCGGCCGCCGCGAGGCCGTCACCCTTGCCGACGACCTTGTCGACAAGCGACAATCTCAAGGCCTCGTCGGCGGAATAGACCTCGCCGAAGAGCGACATGCGGCGGATCAACTGGGTGCCGAAACGGCGAGCCGTGCGCTGGGTGCCCGACCAGCCCGGTGTGATCCCAAGGCCGGTTTCAGGCAGACCGATGCGGGCGTGGGCCTCGGCGATCCGATAGTCGGCGCAGGCCGCAAGCTCCAGGCCTCCGCCAAGGCAATGGCCGTTGAGGACGGCAATGACCGGTTGCGAAAGCCTGGCGAGAGCGTCGAAGCCGGCATGGCCGTCGCGGATCCAATGGCGCGCGAACTCCGCCGGATCGAGCGCGCTCCAGGCGGCGACGTCGCCGCCCGCGCAGAACGACTTCTCGCCCTCGCCGGTCAGGATCAGCACCTTCGCCGCGGAACGCTCCACCGCCCTGCACAACGGCACGAGCGCATCGACCATCGCGGCATCGAGGGCGTTGAGCTTCTCAGGCCGGCGGATGGTCACTCGCGCGACCGCTCCGTCGAAGCTGAGGTCGAGGCGGGGATCGCTCACAGCCGCAACCCGATCGGCTGGTCGAGGAACAGCGCCGCCTCCATCAGCTTC
>NZ_RZSB01000166.1:0-9426 GCF_004023285.1 Mesorhizobium sp. M2A.F.Ca.ET.067.02.1.1 | reverse complement strand
GAGAAAAGCCATCCGTGCCCCGTTTCCGATGCCACCCGCCGCAGAATTGCCGCGACTCTAAACGGAATTGTGACCAAATTGAATGGTGCTTGGCAATATGGCCTATGTCATGGATTAGAACCGGTTGACGACCAGGCAGTCGACCATGGCGGCCAGATGCAGCCCGGCGCCGGTGACGACGAAGCCGTGCCAGACGGCATTGTGGAAGCGCAGGCCTTTCCAGGCGAAGAAGACGACGCCCAGGGAATAGACGATGCCGCCGGCGACGAGCAGCGCGACCGAGGTCGGCGGCAGCGTCTCGATCAGCGGTCCGGCGAGCACCACGCCGCTCCAGCCGATGGCGAGGTAGAAGAGGATGGCCAGCCGGTCGTAGCGGCCGGGCAGGAACATCTTGATGGCGATGCCGGCCAGCGCGGCACCCCACACGACGACGATCATGGGCAATGCCAGCGGCGAGTTGTCGAGTTGGGCTAGGAAGGGCGTGTAGGTGGCGGCGATCAGGAGATAGATCGCGGCGTGGTCGAAGCGGCGCAGGATCCATTTCGCCGGCCAGGATACCGGCCACAGATTGTAGGCCAGCGACACCGACAGCACGGTGAGCAGCGAGACGACATAGAACACAGCGGCGGCATACTCGCCGGGGCCGGCATGGAAAGCCGCGAGCGCCAGGAAGGCGGAGCCCGCCGCGATCGCCAGCACGATGCCCACCGCGTGGACGATGCCGTCGGCGATCATTTCGGCGCGCGAATAATGCCAGCGTCCCACGAAGGGGATCTCAAGCTGCGTATCTGGTCGCGCGTCGCTCATCACATGATCCTGCAACCCTAATCTGGGCAGTCGCGGACCAGTATTTCAAGCTTCGGTTGCGGTTTTGCGACTGCGGCGCCGCGCGTCCTTTCGACGCGCAAAGAGCGCTGTGGCGCGTTGATTTGCGCATGATCCCTTGCGAAAATCGATTCCGACTTTCGCGGTAGGGCGCTGACCGCGACGCCGCGCTCAGCGAGGCGCCAACGGCTTCTTCACGGTCTTGAGCAGCGCGCGCTGGATGAGCTCGTTGCCGGCGACGACCTCGCCATTGTCCAGCATGTCCTGCGCGCCATCCATGTCGGAGACGAAGCCGCCGGCTTCGCGCACCAGAAGGATGCCGGCGGCGATATCCCAGGACGACAGGCCGGTTTCCCAGAAGCCGTCCATGCGTCCGGCCGCGACATAGGCAAGGTCGAGCGCCGCGGAACCGAGGCGGCGAACACCCGAGACTTCGGCCATGACGTTGCGCAGCTCGATCAGGAAGTTGCCGTGCTGGCCGCGGCCGAGATGCGGCACGCCGCAGCCGATCACCGCGTCGGTGAGCTTGGAGCGGCCGGCAACGCGCAGCCGGCGGTCGTTCATGAAGGCGCCGCCGCCGCGCTCGGCCGTGTAGAGCTCGTCCATGGCCGGATTGTAGACGACGCCGGCGACGACCTGGCCCTGGCGCTCGAGCGCGATCGACACCGAGAAGAGCGGGATGCCGTGCAGGAAGTTGGTGGTGCCGTCGAGCGGATCGACGATCCAGCGGTGCTGGGCGTCCTCGCCCTCCACGGCGCCGCGCTCCTCCATCAGGAAGGCATAGCCCGGCCGCGCCTTCGACAGCTCGGCGTAGACGATCTCTTCGGCCTTGCGGTCGGCCTGGCTGACATAGTCGCCCGGTCCCTTCATCGAGACCTGCAGGTTCTGCACCTCGCCGAAGTCGCGCGACAGCGAGCGGCCGGCCTTCATCGCGGCCTGCACCATGACGTTGAGGAGAGCGGAACGCGCCATTTTTTCTTCCTGGCTTTTTCTTCCTACCGGCCGGCGCTCAATCGGCGCGGCGCATATAGGTGATTTCGTTGGTGTCGACGATGATGCGCTCGCCGGCCGAGATGAAGGGCGGCACCAGAACGCGGATGCCGTTTTCCAGCACCGCCGGCTTGTAGGAGGAGGCGGCCGTCTGGCCGCGCACCACCGGATCGGCCTCGGTGACGGTCAGCGTCACCTGGTCGGGCAGCGAGATGCCGATCGGCCGCTCCTCGTAGAGCTGCACCGTCACCATCATGCCGTCCTGCAGGAAGGCGGCGCGCTCGCCGACGAAGTCCTTCGCCAGCTCGAGCTGCTCGTAGCTTTCAGTGTCCATGAACACCAGCGCATCGCCCTGCTCGTAGAGGAACGAGAAATCCTTGAGGTCGAGCCTTATCTGCTCGACGGTCTCGGCCGAGCGGAAGCGCTCGTTGAGCTTGGTGCCGTTGATCAGGTTCTTCAGCTCGACCTGGTTGTAGGCGCCGCCCTTGCCGGGCTTGACGGTGTTGGTCTTGACCGCCACCCACAGCCCGCCATCGTGCTCGATGACATAGCCGGGACGGATTTCGCTGCCACTGATCTTGGCCATGATGAACTGATCCGGAATGAGATTTTCTGGCGCGGGTCGCGCTTTGGCGCCTCCAAGACCACAAATTGCCAAGGTAGGCAAGGGAGGGAACCCGAGCGGTTGCCGCGGCGACGCGCCTCAAGGCAGGCGATTTGCCTTTTGCAGCGCCTGCTTGGTCTGGTCGTCGTCGAGGCCCTGCAGGAAATCGTCCATCTGCGGGTCGATCAGTCCGGCGCGACGAGCGACGATATACCAGGCGCCGGCGAGGATCAGGTCCGGGTCGGTGCCGATGCCGCCCATATAGAGCTTGGCGAGGCGGTTCTGGGCGGCGACATTGCCGCCTTGCGCCGCCCGTCTTATCCAGGCAAAGCCCGATTTCAGGTCGCGCTCGCCACCGCGCCCCTCGATCATCCAGGCGGCGAGGTCGATCTGCGCCGTGTCGTAGTTTTGGCGCGCGGCTTGCGTCAGGAGGATACGCGCCTGGGCGTCGTCATGCGGCTTGCCGCCGGCGCCGTTGGCATAGAGTTGCGCCATCGCGTATTGCGCGTCGGCAAGGCCGGTGGCGGCCGCGCGCTCGTAGTAGACGGCGGCTTTCACAAGCCCGTCATCGCCGGGATCCTGCTGGACAAGCAACTGCGCGAAGTTGAACTGCGCAAGCCGGTTGCCGGCCTCGGCCGAGGCCTGCATCAGCGCGAAGGCGCCCTTTTCGTCCTTCTTCACATAGCGGCCGTCGAGCAGCATCAGCGCATATTGGAACTGCGCCTCCGGCACGCCCTGTTCCGCGGCCAGCCCATACCATTTTGCGGCCTCGGCGGGATTGAGCGGCACGCCCAGCCCGCGCGACAGGATTTCGGCCACCAGCGTCTCGGCGGCCGGATCGCCGTTCTTGGCGCGCTCCATGGCGAGATTGTATGCGGTCTTGTAGAGGCCGCGCTGGAAGGCGCCATAGGCGGCGTCCGGCTGCTTGGCGCCGAAACGGTCGGGATTGACGGTGTCGGCCGATGGCGGAGTCATGGTGGCCGGCTGCGGCAAGGTGTTCTGGATCGGCTTGTCGATATGCGGATCGCCGCCGAACCGGCTCGCATCCGGCGCGGTGTCCGGCGTGGCTGTGTCCGGCTTGCCCTTATCCGGCGTGCCCGTGGCCAGCGAGCCTGCATCCGGCTTGGCTGCGTCTGGCGCGCCCTTGTCCGGCGCACTCGTCTCCGGCCGGGGCTGGGGCAGAGGCACGGTCTCGGTCGCGCTCGCCGTTTCGCCCAGCCAGCAAGCCGGAACCAGCAAGCCGGCCAGGACGGCCAGAGGAAGCACACGCAAGCGCATGTCAGTCCTCGAAACGCGGCGCGGTTTCATCGAGCAGCGCGTTGGCGGCGGCGATCGCCGCCGCGGGATCGCGCCCATCGGCGAAAACGGCGCTGGACAGCGCCACGAATTCGGCGCCGGTCGCGGCCACCGCCTCGACGGAAGCAAGCTCGGAGCCGCCCATGACGATGCAGGGAATCGAGATCATCTCAGCCCACCATTCGCCGAGGGCGAGGTTGCGGTGATGCGGCTCCGGCTTGTTGTCGTAGCCGAAGCGGCCGAAGAACATGTAGTCGGGCCGTTCCTCGCCGAGCTCCAGCGCCTCGTCGCGCGTCTTGGCGCCGCCGGCGCCGACCATCATCTTGCCGGCCAGTCGCTCGATCGTCTCGGCGAGCTCCCGCGGCTTTGCCTCGACATGGATGCCGTCGGCCTGGACGCGCCCGGCGATGCGGCTGTCGCCGGCGATGATGACGGCGATGCCGGCGCCTTGAGCGATCGGCACGATCCGTTCGGCAAAGGCCTGGAAGGAAGCATCGTCCATGCCGTTGTCGGGCAGGATAAGCGAAGCGACGTCGCCGCCCTCGAAGGCCGCGCAGATATGCTCGGCCGGCACGAGCGGCGGCGCGATCAGCACGATGCGGCAGCGATTGGGCGGGGTTAAATCGTTCATTGGCCTTCGATCCCGGTTTCGCCTATGCCGGGCGAAGATGGTTGCATTGCGGCATAGAGCAAAGCGGCCAGCTTGAACAGGAGGGCGAAGCAGGATCGTCGTGCGCGGGGACGCCGCCGGATCGCCGCGCTCCGTCGTTTACAGAGCCGGTTCGCGGAAACGCCGAACCGCTCCAGGGATCACCCGTCCGGCAGGCTGAAGACGGCGCACGGTCTGACAATTCCACGCAATTGGTGTTCGCCCAGCGGGACCAAGGGCGTCGAGGTTTCCGCCGCGACAGCACCGGAGATCAGGACGCTCCATCCAAGCGGCCGACACAGGCCTTCGAGCCTGCTGACGAGGTTCACGGCCGGGCCGATTGCCGTGAAATCCAGACGGTCGGCGGTGCCGACATTGCCCCACACCATGTCGCCGATGTGCAGCGCCATGCCGAATTGCAGCTCGGGCATGCCCTGTCCGGCACGAACCTGATTGAGCTGCGCCATCCCCGCCCGCGCCGCTGCGACCGCGCGCAACGCCGTCTCGCAAGCCTCTGAGACCGAGCGCTCGCCGACAGGAAAGATCGCCAGCACGCCGTCGCCGATGAATTTCAGCACCTCGCCGCCAAAAGCGTGAACGGCGCCGGCGATGCGATCGAAGCTGGCGTTGAGCGCCGCCACGACCTGCTCGGCGTCCGTCTCTTCCGACAGGGCGGTAAAGTCGCGCAAATCGCTGTAGAGCAGGACCGCGCGGATTGTCTCGCCAACCTCGCGCCGCGAACGGCCGGCCAACACCTGCGCCGCGCTGCGTTGCCCAAGATAGGCCTCAAGCAGGGCCGACAGCGTCGACCTGGCGGCGAGAGCGGCAAGCGGCGCCACGGCGAAGCGCGCCACCTGGTCCAGTGTTTTCGATTCGTGCTCCGCGAGAGGGCGTGCCGCGGCCCAGTTCAGTTTTGGATTCCCCGATTGCGCATCCTCGCGCTTGGGACCAACCGTGTAATCGTGCACGACACCGGTTCCCAGTCCCGCCAGCCATTCGCGTCCGAGATCTGCCTCTCCGGTTCCAGGCATCATGCCGGCGCCAAAACCCAGCGCCTCCATGACGACGCCTGTCTCCGCCCGCCACAGCCAGGCGCGGCGCGTTATGATCGGATGCGGCGCGGCGAGCGTCAGGGCTCCACCGACGAGCGGCAACCCGTCGTCAACCAGCCGCGCGCCGAGCGTGGCCAGAAAATCATCCGGCTGGACGGCGCCGCCGGCGCTGTCGACCAGCCAGGCGAAAGTTGAAGAAAGCCGCATCGATATGATCATGCTTCGGCGTTCCGTCGCTGTCACCAGCGCGAATCGAGCCAACGAGATTTTAGTTGAACGGCAGGGCGATTTGGCTTCGAATCGAAAGCGCTGGCCCGGCGCCACCTGCCAGGCGAGCCGTGTTGGCGCGCAAACCCGGGAGGTTTCGATGGCTGAACCCTTGATCGTTCGTCGCGAGGTACAGATCGCGGCGCCGCCGGCGACAGTCTTCGCCTTCCTGACAGATCCGGACAAGATTGTGCGCTGGATGGGAACGGAGGCAACGGCGGAACCCAACCCTGGCGGTCTCTATCTGCTGAATTTGGGAGGAAGAGCCACGGCTCGCGGCCAATTCACCGAGGTCATACCCGTCCACCGCCTTGCCTACAGCTTCGGCTGGGAGGGCAACGATCGGACGCCACCCGGTTCGAGCCTCGTCGAAATCGATCTGGTCGAAGAGCCGGGCGGGACGCGGGTCAAGCTCACCCATAGCGGCCTTGCCGACCGAGAGATTTGCGACAGCCACGAGAAGGGCTGGACGCACTATCTGGATCGGCTCGCAATCACCGCCGCCGGTGGCGACCCGGGACCGGACAAAATGTAGGGCAGCGGCCGCAATTGCCGACAGCCAGCGGCCAATCGCTAGTGTGTTTCACCGTTTCACGGAAACGGCGAAACGCGCTATCTTCTTGTTTTTACGCAATTCCGGACGGAAAACCGCTCACACCTCTCCTGGAATTGCTCTAGAGTTCAAGCTTGTAGCCGATATGGCTGGCTTTGAAGCCAAGCCGCTCATAGAAGCGGTGCGCGTCCGTCCGGCTCTTGTTCGTCGTCAGCTGCACGACCCGGCAGCCGCGCTCGCGGCATTTGTCGATCGCCCATTCCAACAGGCGCTGTCCCAGCCCCTCGCCGCGCCGCGATAGGCCGGCGAGAAAGGTGATCTGGAGCGTGCCGATGACCGTCGTTGCCATCGGTCATCACCGCGAGCAACTGGTTCGGATCGCCGTCTATCGCCGCGAAGGCGTCCAGATAGGGTTGCGCCAGCGGCAGGCTTGCGTCTTCACGGGCCCGGCCCAGCGCATCGTCGGCAAGCATTGCGACGATGACCGCAACGTCCGCTTCACGTGCACGGCGAATGCTGATGGCGTTCATTTCCACTCTCCGAAATGGCGGGCCGACCGACCGGCGGACCCTGGCGGGGCGGATGGTCGTGCTGATTGGGCGGCAATAGCGGATGCCGGCATTAATGACTATCCCGGCGGCGCCGTTCTGCGCTATGGCTTGGTTCCCCGCCTCCTCCAACCTTCTCTTGCCGATGTCAGGCTTGCTCAGCGATCCCTGGTTCTATGCCGCCGCCATCCCGGCGGTGATCCTTGTCGGCCTGTCGAAAGGCGGCTTCGGCGGCGCCGTCGGCTTCGTCGGCGTGCCGTTGATGGCGCTGACCATCCCGCCGGTCCAGGCAGCGGCCATCCTGCTGCCGATCCTGTGCCTGATGGATATCGTTTCGGTGTGGACGTGGTGGGGCGTCTATGACCGCAAGATGCTGGTCGACATGATGCCCGGCGCCGTCATCGGCATCGGCCTCGGCTGGCTGACCGCCGCCTTGGTGACCGAGGAGATGGTGCGGCTGATCGTCGGCGCCGTCGCACTGGTGTTCGTGCTGCGCTGGCTCTACCTGCAGTTCCGCCATGGCGCCGATCATGCGGCCGAGCCGAACCGCATCGCCGCCGCCTTCTGGGGCACGGTCGCCGGCTTCACCAGCTTCGTCGCCCATGTCGGCGGTCCGCCCTTCCAGGTCTATGCGCTGCCGATCCGGCTTGATCCCAAAGTGCTGTCGGGAACGGCCGCGATCTTCTTTGCCACCACAAACGCGCTGAAGCTCATCCCCTATTTCGCGCTCGGCCAGTTCGACACCGCCAACCTCACGGCCTCGGCGGTGCTGATGCCGCTGGCGCCGCTGTCTACCATCGCCGGCGCCTGGCTGGTGCGCCGCATGCGGCCGGAGATCTTCTATCCGTTCACCTACGCCACCGTCGCGGTGGCCGCCGTCAAGCTGCTTTGGGACGGCATTGCGGGCCTGATGTGAGGCGTGCAGATATTCAGGTGAGGCCGGCCTGCAAATGGCGGTTTCCTGCGCTTCCGGTGCTCACGTACTTTAAGTACGCTCCGCTCCGGTTCTCGGAAACCGCCCAGTTTGGTCGCTTCGCGCCCGTCTTCGACTCCGACTCGGCCTGACCTGAATCTCAACGCGCCTCGGGCGGTCGCCTTGATGTCAGGCGGCGCTCGGCACCAGCTGCCGGCTGCCGCCGAAGCCGAGGGCGGCGCCGAGCGCAATCACCATTGCCATGCCGGCAAGAATGCCGATGTCGTGCAGAGTGGGCTTCAGCACCATGTCGGCGATGATCACCAGCATCACCGCATAATCGAGGCGCGCCCATCTCATCATGCGCTGGCCGATGGCAAGGACGGCGGGCGTCACACCCTGCTCGGCGACCATGGCGCCCATGCGCTCGCCGGTCGGCTTGAAGATCAGCATGCCGATCGAGAAGGTCGTGGCATAGCCGACGAGGCCGATGACGATCCACAGTTCGGTGAAGCCGACCCAGAAACCGCACATGACGAGGCCGAAGATCAGCGTCAGCATCGACATCGGCGCGAAGAACCTGCCGCCGAGCTGTCCGCTGGCGCGCATTGCCTGCAGCTTGTCCTCGATGTTGCCGGCGCGCTCGGCCAGCACGCCGAGCAGGAACAGCACGAAGCCGCCGCCGACCCACAAGATGGCCGAAACAACGTGAAGGAATTTGACGATCGAATACCAATCCATGGTTTGCTCCCGGATAGCGTGCCTGATTTCAAGCGGCGAGGATTTGCGCGCCGCTTCAGAGGAGCGGCCTTTTGCGTGGCGCGTGTTTCGGAACGATGCCGCGGCAGCGGCGGGCATGTTACAGGCGGCCACGATCGGCATTCGAAAATCCGGTTTTAGACGATCCCCAGCGGCGGAGCCGCTGTCCTGTTCCGGCACAGGGAAGCGCGTTCGCTTAAAAAATCGCCGCCTCGTTAAGGGTTCGTTAAGCTTTACAGGCGTTTACTATGCGCATCCAGTTTTGCTGGATTCTTACCGAGTGGTTGGAGCCACTTTGTTTGACGCCTCCCTGTTAAACTCCTGAGAGCCGCCTTATCCGCGGCTCTTTTTTTGTCCGCAGGCGGCTGGCTCCAAAGCAGCCGGCGTTAACCGTTTGTTAAACATGCGCTTGCCTTCATGGGCGTCGAAGCGCATTTTCAAGCCTCGGTCATTTAAGGGTGCTGGCCACGTCGGCAAGGATAGTCGAATCGGCTGGCGGCAGTGCAGGGGCGTATCGATGAACGAGCCTTCGAAGGGCAGCGCGAAAACCATCAAGCTGGCAGAGCGCCGGGTTTTCTCCCAATCCTTCAAGCCGCTCTACCAGGAAGGCATGGGGCTGGTCGAGCAGGCCGCCGAATATCTCGATGGCAAGGGCAGGCTCGAGGCCAAGAAATTGTCGCGCACGGCCGCGACCCTCTATGCGGCGGAATCGATGCGGCTGACCACCAGGCTGATGCAGGTCGCCTCCTGGCTGCTGCTGCAGCGCGCGGCGAATTCCGGCGAGATGACGCGCGACCAGGTGGCCTCGGAGAAATCCAAGGTGCGGCTGGATACCGCGTCGGCGCATGACGAGGCGCTTGGCTGGAACGAGTTGCCGAAGGAATTTCTCGATCTGGTGACGCGCTCGCTGCGCCTGCAGGCGCTGGTGCGGCGCATGGACGAGGAAATCTATGGCGGTGTCGGGGCCGAG
>NZ_RZSB01000165.1:0-9442 GCF_004023285.1 Mesorhizobium sp. M2A.F.Ca.ET.067.02.1.1 | reverse complement strand
GGCGGTCAAGGACAATGGCGAGAGCTGGAAGGCCGGCTATGTCTATGTCGCCGGCATCGCCCCGCTCGACCGCCGCAACGAAACCTGGGTGGATGTGAAGAAGAAATATTCAGGCATCAGCGAGGTCGCCCAGTTCGGCACGCTCGACAACCCGATCGCCAACTCCGTCGCCAACCAGGCGCGTTCCGTGCTGCAGGCGCATCCCGATATCAAGGTGATGTTCGCGCCCTATGACGAGTTCGCCAAGGGCGTGAAGATCGCCGTCGACGAGGCGGGCCTGAACAAGGGCATCAAGATCTACTCGGCCGACATCTCGACCTCGGACATCGCCGCAATGCGCGAGCCCGACAGCGCCTGGGCCGCCACCGCCGCCACCAACCCGGCCGTCGTCGGCCAGGTCTCGGTGCGCGCGTTGGCGCAGCTGCTCGCCGGCGAGGATCCCGGCCACAACGTCATCGTGCCGCCGACGCTGATCACCCAGAAGGAGCTGATCGACAAGGACATCAAGAACATGGAAGACCTGTCGGCCAAGCTGCCGCAATTCGCCCATGCCGATGTCGCGATGCCGGCCTGGATGCCGAACCCCAACGCCAAGTAAGGTCTCAGGCAGTCACGAAATGAAGAGAGCGGTCCAGCGGGCCGCTCTCTGTCTTTGTGAGGGCTGCTGTTGCGGCCTCACCGCTGCCAGAAGGGCAGTTTGGCGATCTCGGCCTCGACCTCTTTTTTCGTCAGCCCGATATCGTCGATCAGATGCGGATTGTCCCTCGCCATCCGCTTGAGCTCGAAGCGAAAATAGGCCTGCTTGCGGTGCTCCGCGATGAGGCTGCGCAAGGCTGCCAGGCGATAGCGCCGCCGGCCCGTGTGCATTGCCGGTGCCAGACATGTGGAAAAAGCAAAGCTGTCGTTCATGGCAACCTCCATTGAAATGAGGGTTCCAAAGGCCCTCGACCTGATTGAGATTGCACTGTGCCGCAGGCGGCGAGCGGCGTAATTAAGCCCTCCCAAATAGTTCTCAAAACTTCCAAATCGGATAGACGGGTTCGCCGTTTCACCGAAACGGCGAACCCGTCTATCCCTTTGTTTTTACGCAATTCCGGGCGGAAGGTTACGGCGAAGACGCCGAACTTAACCGCTCACACTTTTCCTGGAATTGCTCTATAGATCGCCGCATGCAGGGATCGCGCTTTGCTTTCGGACCATTCGTGTTTGATCCCGGCGCGGGAACGCTGCTTCGGGGCGATGTTCCCGTTGCCGCCGGCCATCGCGGGCTGAAGCTGCTCGAGGCCCTCGTCGCGCGTCCAGGCGAAATCCTGGCCAAAGCCGAGCTGATGGACGCGGCCTGGCCGGGCACGGCGGTAGAGGAAGGCAATCTCACCGTCCAGATCGCGCAATTGCGCAAGCTGCTCGGTCCGGCGGCCGGTGGTGGCGAGTGGATCGCCACGGTGCCGCGTGTCGGCTATCGCTTCACCGGTACCGTCGAACAGGCCGACGCCACGCGCAAGCCCTTGCCGCTGCCCGACAAACCGTCGATCGCCGTGCTGCCCTTCATCAATCTGAGCAACGATCCCGAGCAGGAGTCTTTCGCCGACGGCCTGACCGAAGACCTGATCACCGACCTCTCGCGGATTCCTGGCCTGTTCGTCATCGCGCGCAATTCGGTCTTTGCCTACAAGGGCAAAGCGATGGACGTGCGCGCCATCGCCGGCGAGCTCGGCGTGCGCTATCTGCTGGAGGGCAGCGCCAGGCGCGCCGCGGGGCGCGTGCGCATCAACGCCCAGCTGATCGACGCGCTGAGCGGCAAGCATCTATGGGCCGAGCGGTTCGATCGCGGCGTGGAAGACATCTTCGCCGTTCAGGATGAGGCTACCGCCAAGATCGTCGAGGCGCTGCTCGGGCGGCTGCGCGCGCCGCCGGCCCGCAACCGGCCCAGGAATCTGGAAGCCTATGATCTCGTCGTGCGGGCTCGCAAATCGTTCGACGAGTCCCCACAGATGGCGCGCGAGGCGCATCTGATGCTGACGCGCGCCATCTCGCTCGATCCGGACTATGCCGAGGCGTATCGCTGGCTTGCGATGAACCACTGGATGGGCTGGGTGCATTGGGGCGAGGCGTTCGAGCCTGCCCGCAGCACGTCCCTGGAATTGGCGCGCAAGGCGGTGGCGATCGACCCCAACGACGCTGGCTGCCGCTGGGTGCTCGCCAATCTGCTTGCCTATGAACGCGATTTCGAGCAGGCCGAGATTGAGTTCGCCAAGGCGATCGAGCTCGATCCGAACGAGGCGGATATCTGGGCGACATTGTCTGACATCGAGGTGCTGGCCGGCCAGGTGGACTTGAGTCTCGAGCACATCCGCAAGGCGTTCCGGCTGAATCCCTTTCCGCCGAGTTGGTATTATCTGACGCTCGGCCAGGCGCAATATGCGGCCCGTGACTACGAAGCCGCCGTCGAGACACTGCGCCGCGACGAGACCTACCGCACCAGCTCACGCCGCTTCCTGGCGGCAGCGCTTGCTCAACTCGGCCGCCTCGACGAGGCCCGGACCGAGGTCGCGCTGTTCCTCGTCGGCAATCCGCATTTCTCGACCCAGCGCTGGGTCGACACGGAGCCGTTCCGCGACGACGCGACGCTTGAGCACTTCGTCGACGGGTTCAGGAAGGCAGGGCTGCCGGAGTGAGGACGGCGTAACCTCACCGGCCGGCGCGCGCCAGCCCATGCGTCACCAGCCGGTCGATGACCTCCGGATAGCTGACGCCGCTCGCCGCCATCGCCTTGGCGTACATGCTGATATTGGTGAAGCCCGGAATGGTGTTGAGCTCGTTGATCAGGAAAGTCATGTCCGGCATCAGGAAGAAATCGACGCGGGCCATGCCGTCGCAGCCGAGCGCCCTGAACGCCTTTGCCGCCGTGTCGCGCATGGTTTCCTCCACCTCCGGCGGCAGCTCGGCCGGCACGATCAAGGCAGCGCCGTTCTCGTCGATATATTTGGCGTTGTAGTTGTAGAAGCCGTGGCTCTCCGCAGGCACGATCTCGCCTGGACGCGAGACGAAGAGTTCGCCCGAGGGACTCTCCAGCACGCTGAATTCGATCTCGCGGCCACGAACGAATTCCTCCGCCAGCAGCTTGCTGTCGTGCTGGAACGCCTCCGCGAGGGCCCGGTCAAATTCCTGGCTGGCATTGACCTTGGCGACGCCGACCGACGAGCCCTGCCGCGCCGGCTTGATGAACAGCGGCAGCCCGAGCCGGTCTTCCAGTTCGGCAAGCGAAAGCACCGCGCCCTCGTCGATCGTCACCGACCGTGCGACGGGCACTCCCGCCGCCTTCAGCAGCCGCTTGGCGATGTCCTTGTCGAGCGCCGTAGCGGAGCCGAGGATGCCGCAGCCGGCGAGCGGCACGCGCGCCACCTCGGCCAGTCCCTGCACCGCGCCGTCCTCGCCATGCAGGCCGTGCAGCACCGGAAACAAGATATCTATGGCGGGCAGGTCGTGGGGTGCGCGGCCGGTAGGGATCGCGAGCATCCGCCCATGCCCGCCCGGCACCAGGCAGAGCTGCGTGCCAACCGACGGCGTCGCCAGCGCGCCGTTCTCGAAGCTGCTCAGCAGCCACAGTCCTTCGCGCGTGACGAAGATCGGAACGGCATCGTATTTCGCCGGGTCAAGCGCGGCCATGACGTTGGCCGCCGAAAGCAGCGACACCTCATGCTCGGCGGAGCGTCCGCCGAACAGCACACCGATACGAAGTCTTTTTGCGGGCATCGACAACTCCACCAATGATCAGGGTTGGAGCTCGCATGCGAAACACCAGCTAATCCCCTTCAGCCCTTCCAGTAGTATGGAAGGATTGGAGTGGGACTTTGACCGGTTGAAGCAGTTTTTCAGCAGAAGCTGCGAAACGGTTTTCTCCTGGGAAACGCTTCAACACGAAGAGGCAGTTCATCGTTGTGAGAGCGATGAACCGCTCTGACAGCGTCCTCACCGCAGCGCCGCCGCGATGTTGCCGCCGTCGACGGTGGTCACATCGGCCGTGGTACGTTCGGCCAGCGCCTGGTGCAGGAAGGCCTGCGCCACGTCGTCGGCCGTCACTTCCTGCCCGAGCAGATTGCCGGACATGTATTCCTTCTCCGACACGCCGCGCGCGCCGGAACGGCTGGCGATCATGGCGTCGGTGAGAAGGCCGGAGCGGATGCGGTCGGCGTTGACCGCGTTGGAGCGGATCCCATAGGCGCCGTAATCCAGGGCGTACTGGCGCGACAGGAACAGGGTCGCCGCCTTCGGGATGCCGTAGGCGCCGAATTTCGGGCCAGGATTGATCGCCTGCTTCGAGGTATTGAAGAGCAGCACGCCGCCCGTGCCCTGTTCCAGCATGATGCGCACCGCGTTCTGCGCCGCCGACTGGTGGGCGAAGAAATTGAGCTCGAAGCTCTTGCGCAAAGTGGCGTCGTCGAGCTCGCCGATACGGCCTTCCCAGGCGGCTCCCGCGTTCGAGACCAGAATGTCGACGCCGCCATAGACCGCGATCGCCTTGTCGAAGGCGGCGCGCATCTCGGCCGGCTTGGTGATGTCGGCGCCGACGCCGATCGAGTTGTTGCCGGCAGCCTTGGCCGCGTCCGCGGCTTTATCGGCGTCGAGATCGACAAGGACGGCATGCGCGCCATTGGCGGCGAACAGCTTTGCCGTCGCGGCGCCGATGGCGCCGGCACCGCCGGTGATCAGAACCACCTGGCCGGTCAGCGGCTTCGGCTTGTTGGAGGCAAGCTTGGCCTGCTCCAGCGACCAGTATTCGAGCGGAAAGAGATCGGCCTTGGAGAGCGGATGGAAATTGCCGATAGCCTCGGCGCCGCGCACCGCCTCGATCCACATCTCGCCGACATCGGAGGCGATCCTGGCATCCTTCAGCGTGCGGCCATGGCCGAACATGCCGAGACCCGGCACCAGCGTCAGGCGCGGCATCGGGTCGAGCATGGTGCGCTTGACGTCGTCGAGCGCGTCATTGGTCTCGAAATAGGCGGTGTAGTCCTTGACGAACACCTCGACATGGCTGCGCACCACGGCCTTGTAGTCGCCGAGCTTGTCAGCGTCCGGCGCCGGCACCGCCATCGGCCCGGTCTTGATGCGGATCGACAAATCGGGCGTCGACACGCCGCGGCCGGCCAACTCCACGATCTTGGCCGAATTGATGAAATCGACGATAGCGTCCGAAGTGCGGAAGTCGCTGATCATGCGATCGAAGCGGCCTTCGCCGCGCGCCACGGCAACCGCGCCACGCAGCGTCGGCGCGATGTCGCTCGGCTTGGCGAGCTTTGCGGGCAGCGCCGCCTTGGCCGCCCGCGGCTTGCCGTTCCTGGCGACATACTCCTCGGCGACATTCACATAATGGATCATGCGGTCATAGGCCTGCTTGGCATCGTCGCCGAAGGTGAAGATGCCGTGCTTGTCGAGGATCAAACCCTCGACGCTCGGGTCGGCGTCGAACACTTCCGCCGCCACCTTGGCGAGGTCGAAACCCGGCTTGATATAGGGCACGTAACCTAGTCTGTCGCCGAACACGGCCTTGATCAGCGGCTTGCTGTTTTCCTGGTCGACGATGGCCAGGATCGCGGTCGAATGCGTGTGGTCGACGAATTTGTGCGGCAGGAAGGCGTGCAGCAGCGTTTCGACCGACGGGTTGGGGGAGGACGGATCGATCAGGTTGGAGCGCTGCAGCGCCACCATGTCCTCGTCGGAAAGCTTGTCCAGCGCGCGCGCCTTGAGCAGCGCGCCCATCTTCACCGCCGGCAGGCCTTGCGGCTCGATGACGGCCATGTCCCAGCCGCTGCCCTTGACGCAGAGCACGTCCCATTCGTCGCCGAGGAGATCGGTGGCCTTGGTCTTGCAGGACGTGTTGCCGCCGCCATGCAGCACCAGCCTCGGCTCGCCGCCGAGCAGGCGGGTCGTGTAGACGCGCAGCGCAAGGTCGCCGCCGACGCCCTTCTTGGCGTAGTCGGCAACCATCTTCTCCGCGTCGGCGTCGTTCCAAAGGTTCTTCATGTCGTTGCGTCCGATACTCGTCTTTTTGCTCATGAACAGAAAGCCGCGACGCCTTTATGACAGAAGCGGCGAGGGTGGTTTCTAAGAGGCCTTCTTGGTTGCCGCCTCGGCGTATTGGAGCAGGCGCTCGGCCATATGCGCGCCGATCACCAGATGCGTGCAGAGCCCGCCGGCGATGGCCGCAAGCAGCGGCTCGAACTTCGTATCTTCCTGCACCACCATCAGCCGCTTCTCGATGGCGCGCAGCGAGGCGAGCGCGGCGGAGATGACGCGCCGGTTGTAGCTGCAGTCGAGCACCTCGCCCCTGGCGTCGATGATCTGCCCGGCGATGACGCCGGCCGCACCCTGGCTGCGCAGCGCCTCCATCTCGGCCGGCGCCAGCGCGCCACATTTCACCAGATGGCTGTCGGCGTCGACCGCGCCGACGGAATAGAGCGCCAGATCGCAGTCGGCGATGCCGGCGAGCTGGTCGCGGATCACCGGCTCGGCGCGCAGGCTCTTCGCCAGCTCTTCCGTCGACAGCACCAGCGGCGCATAGAAGTTCAGGCCCTTGGCGTTGAGCCGTCGCGCGATCTCCATCGTGCACTGGTCGGGCCGATAGGAATAGGGCGCGCCGAGATTGCCGCAGAGCTGCACCACGGTGACATCCTGCAGGTCGGCGAAGGACATGATGTCGGCTATGGTGTAAACGGTGCGGCCCCAGGCGACGCCGATGCGGTCGCCCTTCTTCACCAGCTCGAGAAAGACGCTGGCCGCGAGCACCGCGATGTCGGTTGAGGGATCGGCGAGATAGGCATTTTCGGGCGCGATCCAGACGGCGTCGAGCCCGAAGGCGTCTTCAACCTTGCGTGCCATGACATCGTCGGTGAAGAGCTGCGTCGAGGTCGTGATGTTGACGATGCCGGTCTCGCGCGCCTTGCGCAGATACATGGCGACCGAGGCCCGCGAAATGTTGAGCTGGCTCGCCACTTCGTCCTGGCGAAGGCCATGCGCATAGTAAAGCCAGGCGGCCTTGTGGATGAGCTGTTCTGCCGGTCTGATCGCCATGCCGCCTCCCTGGCTGACATTAGTCACGGCTCTCGACAAAAGTCAAACCTGAGTGAGCGGAGGCGTTTACCTGTCGGCACGGCTCAGCGTGGATCGCCGTTCTGTCAAGCGACCGGATCATAGCATTTTCAGCTATTCGGAGGGATAGCGTGACAGCGGGCCTGAGGTTAGAAGGTTCGAAAAGAACTTTGGGGAGAACGGGATGGCCAATCCCTACGAACAGGATCTCGACAGGAACGCCGCCAATTACCAGCCGCTGACGCCACTCACTTACCTTGAGCGCACGGCCAAGACCTATCCCGACCATGTCGCTATCATCCATGGCAGCCAGCGCATCACCTATCGCGAGTTCTGGTGCCGCTCGCTGAAGCTTGCCTCGGCGCTTGCGCGGCACGGCATCGGCAAGGGCGACACGGTGACAGTGATGCTCTCCAACACGCCGCCGATGCTGGAAGCGCATTTCGGCGTGCCGATGGTGAAGGCGGTGTTGCATTCCCTGAATACCCGCCTCGACGCCGCCATCATCGCCTTTCAGCTCGATCATGCCGACTCGAAGGTGCTGATCGTCGACCGCGAATTCTCGGGCGTGGTCAAGGAGGCCTTGGCGTTGGCCAAGGCCAAGCCATTGATCATCGACTATGATGATCCCGATTATGCCGCCGATGCTCCCTACCCGAAGGGCGAGCGGATCGGCGTGCTCGACTATGAGGACTTCGTCGCCGCGGGCGACGAGGCGTTCGCATGGTCGATGCCGGACGACGAATGGGACGCCATCTCGCTCAACTACACGTCCGGCACCACCGGCAACCCGAAGGGCGTCGTCTACCATCATCGTGGTGCCGCCCTGATGGCCTACACCAACACCATCCATGCCGGCATGGCCAGGCACGCGGTCTATCTGTGGACGCTGCCGATGTTTCACTGCAACGGCTGGTGTTTCCCCTGGACACTTGCCGTCCAGGCCGGCACCCATGTCTGCCTGCGCTGGGTGCGGGCGGAGCCGATATATGACGCGATCGCCGATCACGGCGTGACCCATCTGTGCGGCGCGCCGATCGTCATGTCGGTGCTGATCAACGCGAAGGACGAGGACAAGCGCCAGTTCCCGCAGACCGTGACCTTCAACACCGCCGCCGCGCCGCCGCCGGAAGCTGTGCTTGCCGGCATGGCCGACGCCGGCTTTGCCGTCACCCATCTCTACGGCCTGACCGAGACCTACGGCCCGGCCGTCGTCAACGAATGGCACAATGAGTGGGACGCGCTGGAGAAGGGGCCGAGGACGGCGAAGAAAGCGCGCCAGGGCGTGCGCTATGCCGCGCTGGAAGGGCTGACGATCATGGACCCCGAGACGATGGCGGAGACGCCGGCCGACGGCGAGACCATTGGCGAGGTCATGTTCCGCGGCAACATCGTCATGAAGGGCTATCTGAAGAACCGGAAGGCGACCGACGAGGCCTTCGCCGGCGGCTGGT
Source organism: Mesorhizobium sp. M2A.F.Ca.ET.067.02.1.1 (assembly GCF_004023285.1). Lineage (NCBI taxonomy): Bacteria > Pseudomonadati > Pseudomonadota > Alphaproteobacteria > Hyphomicrobiales > Phyllobacteriaceae > Mesorhizobium > Mesorhizobium sp. M2A.F.Ca.ET.067.02.1.1. Next base: position 899 of record NZ_RZSB01000165.1, on the reverse strand, counting down.
TCCATTCCGGCGACCTCGGCGTCATGCACCCCGACGGCTATATCCAGCTGAAGGACCGCTCCAAGGACATCATCATCTCGGGCGGCGAGAACATCTCCTCCATCGAGGTCGAGGACGCGCTCTACAAGCATTCGTCGGTTGCCTCCTGCGGCGTCGTTGCGCGCGCGGACGAGAAATGGGGCGAGGTGCCGGTCGCTTATGTCGAATTGAAGCCGGGCAAGAGCGCGACCGAAGCCGAGATCATCGAGCATTGCCGGGGGCTGCTGGCGCGTTTCAAGGTGCCCAAGGCGGTGGTGTTTGCGGAAATCCCGAAGACGTCCACGGGCAAGATCCAGAAGTTCAGGTTGAGGGAAATGGCGAAGGGGGCGTAGTACGCTCCTCCCGCCATGACCGCGACGTCGACAGCTTGCGCTAGCAACTGCGACTTCGTCATCCACGGGCGGAGCAAGGAGCGAAGCGACGTCGCGGAAACCCTAGGATCCATGCCGTGACCATGCGGCCGCGCTCCGGCGGTTGAGAGTAGCCGTCAGCGACGATATCGTAACCTTGATCCGCCTTCGTTCTTCGGCCTACGTCACGGAATGGATCCTCGGGTCTGCGCGCGTCGCTTCGCTCCTTGCTCCGCCCGCGGATGACGACGCCTCCGGCGCCAATGGCTAATCGTCAACGCCGGCCCTCGCAACTGTCACCATCTGTCACCAATTATACGCGTACGTCGATTTCGCGTTGACTCCTCGATGCTTTCGTTTTACGACTGACGAAAATTGAAATTCGTCACTCGTCAAACCGAAAGCGCCATGTCCGAAGCCGCTAACATCGTGGCAGACCCCACCAGACAGGAGAATGTGACCCGCATTCTCGACTGCGCCGAGCGGCTGTTCCGTCACTATGGCTACGGC